>DASTLD010000273.1:0-2986 GCA_035715345.1 Longimicrobium sp. | reverse complement strand
CGGCGGATGGCGTGCTCCACCAGCTCCACCGGGTTCAGGTTCCAGAACACGGTGCCGGGGTTGCGCAGCCCGTGGTTGTCCAGCCCGTGCCGGCTCTCGCGCCCGAAGGTGGGAGCCGCGGCGTCGGGGGTAAGCGTCGTAGCCATCAATCAGCGTCTCGGTTTGCCGGGTCGTGCGCCGCGCCGCCGTCCGGGCGGGGCGGAAACGGCAACTCTAGCACGCGGCTCCGGGCGATGCAAGCCGACGCCGCGCCGCCGGTGAGCACGGCTCAGCGCGTTCGCCGCCGTGCTGCGTGCGGGTGATGACGGGAGATGCACGCCGGCCCCGCGCCGCATCGCGCGGGCCCCCGGCGTGGCAGGCGCTGCATGAGCGGGTGATGAGGATCGCGCGCGTCCACGGTTTTCGTCCGCCGGCAGAATTGTGTTGCGTCAGGGGAGTCCACTACATATTGTGCAGGGAGGATGGATTCGGCGGGTGGGGATCACTACCTGTCGTTCATCGGCCGATTCCCGGCCCCTCACGAAACATCGGACGCGGAGGCGCGGTAGAACCCTCTGACGCACCCCTGGCGGATGCCGTACCTGCTGCCATCGCAGCGCGCGGACGGCGAATCGCCCGGACGACACACACGGATCTACCCCGCGCGCCAGTGCCGGCCAGGGCGCGCGCGGGCCGCACGGCGGAGTCCATCCGCCCCCTCCTTTCGACGGGAGCGTACGTGCGAGGAAACGGACCCCGCGGCGCCCTGCAGCGCGAGCTGGAGGACCGCATCAAGACCGGAAGATGTGTGTACTGCCGCGAACCCGCGGCCCCCGACCGTCCCCTGACCCGCGAGCACGTGATCCCGCGCGCCCGCGGCGGCCGAAGAAAAGACGCCCGCATCATCGTCCCCGCCTGCGCCGACTGCAACCACCGGCGCGGCTGCCAGGAGATCGTCCTCTTCCTCCTTGCCCGTCCCGGGCGCATCCTGGCCTTCCTGGACTACCTTGCCGCCCTGCCCCCCGACACCGTGCGCCAGGTGGATGTGCGCGTGTTCGCGGAGCTGTACGCGGCGGTGTGGCTGCTGGCGGAGAGCTCCGCCGCGGGCACGCCGTACCGGCAGCAGCTCGAGCGCCTGCGCGCGGGGCGGCGCCTGCACCGCCGGCGCTACGCGGCGCGGCGCATCGTGACGGCGGCGTCCGTGCGCATCGAGCGGTCGCGCGACCGGGCGGACTCGCCCGCCGCGCCGAGCTGCCTGCTGCCGGCCGCGATGGAGATGGCGGAAGGGCGCTACGCGGACACCATCGCCCGCGGGCTGGCCACGCTGGTGGGCACGCTGTCGCTGCTGTGGGACGCGCCGGGGGAGCGGGTGCTGGAGGAGCTGGAGCGCGAGCGGCGCCGCGCCCACCGCGCGCCCGGGCACGCCGGCGGCCCCGCCGCCCGGGACGAGTCCTTCGCCGAGGAAGCGGACGAGGACGGGGGAGTGGTGTCCCTGGACGGATGGAAGCGGCGGCGCCCCGGGAGGCGCCGCCGTTTTCGCATGGACGCGCGCGGGGGCCGGCGCGGCTCCCGCGGGCGGCGGGGACGCGCGGCGTAGGCGCGCCCCCCCGTTCCCGGGCGGAAGGGCCCCGCCGGCTGCCGTGAGGCGGCCGGCGGGGCCTTTCGATGGCGGGTGGCTCGGCCGTATCGTGAGCCTCCCCCCCATTCCCCGACGCGATGCCCGTGAGGCCCGTACTCCCCGCGCTGCTCCTGCTGGCCGCCTGCACGCGCGCCCCCGCCCCGCCGTCCGGCACGGTACGGCCCGGCCTGGAGACCTTCCTGGCCGACGTGCCCGCGGAGCTGCGGGGCAAGCGGGTGGGCCTGATCACCAACCACAGCGCCGTCGACCGCGCACGCACCCCGGCCATCGACCTCTTCGCGCGGCACCCGCACCTGCGGCTGGCGGCGCTCCTGGCGCCCGAGCACGGCATCCGCGGCACCGCGGAAGCGGGGGCCGCGATCGCGGACGACACCGATCCCGCCACCGGCGTTCCCATCCATTCGCTGTACCGCTCGGAGGACCGCGGCCCCACCCCGGAGATGCTGCGGGACGTGGACGTGCTGGTGTACGACCTGATGGAGGTGGGCGGGCGGACGTGGACGTACGTCTCGACCATGGCGCTGGCGATGCGGGCCGCGAAGGCGAAGGGCATTCCCTTCGTCGTGCTCGACCGCCCCAACCCCATCGGCGGCCGGATCGTGGAGGGGGCGCTGCTCGACCCGCGCTTCCGCTCGTTCGTCGGCATGTACCCCATCCCGGCGCGCCACGGGATGACGGTGGGCGAGCTGGCCCGGCTGTTCAACGAGAAGCACGGGATCGGCGCAGACCTGCGGGTGGCCCGGGTGGAGGGGTGGCGGTGGTGGCAGTGGCTGGACGACACCGGGCTGCCCTGGGTGAACCCCTCCCCCAACCTGCGCTCGCTGGACGCGCTGAAGAGCTACCCGGGGACGGTGTACTTCGAGGGGACCAACCTCTCGGAGGGACGCGGGACGGACCGCCCGTTCGAGCAGGTGGGCGCGCCCTGGCTGAACGCCGCGGCGGTCATCCGGGCCATGGAGGCCATGCGCCTCCCCGGCGTCCGCTTCGAGCCCGTGACGCTGGCGGTGGCCCCGACGGCGGGGAAGTACCCCGGGCAGAGCATCGCGGGCATCCGCTTCGTGGTCACGGACCGCGAGGCGTACCGGCCGGTGCGGACGGCGCTGCTGATGATCGACGAGATCCGGCGCCGGCATCCGCGCGACTTCGCCTGGACGCGCACCATCGACCGTCTCACCGGCTCGGACCGCGTGCGGCTGGCCGTCGAGGCCGGCACGCTGCCGGCCCTGCTGGAGGAGTGGGACCGGGAGGCGGCCGAGTTCGCGGAGAGCCGCCGGCCGTACCTCCTGTACCCCTGAACGGGGGTGCCCCGGCCGGGGCGGTCGGTCGGGCCGCGGAAGGGGAGGCGGCGCCCTCCGCGACCGGCCAGGC
>DASTLD010000272.1:0-3190 GCA_035715345.1 Longimicrobium sp. | reverse complement strand
TGGGTGATGCAGCCAGAAAGGTGCCGCGGAGCACGGGATCGTGTCCAGGCGTGATCCTCCCGCAGTTCTCCGCGTCCTCCGCGTCTCCGCGTGAGCCCGCAGTTCAGCAGTTCAGCCCAGCGCCTTGACCGCCGCGTCGCGCACCTCGGTGTTGCGGTCGCGCAGCAGGCGCTGCAGCACGGCGCGCGCGGCCTCGCCGCCGATCTCGCCCAGCGCGCGGACGGACTCCACGCGCACCGCCGCCGGCGTCCGCGCGAAGAATCCCCCGCCCCCGGCGCGCTCCGCCAGCACCGGCACCGCCCGCGCGTCGCCCACGCGGCCCAGGGCGCGGATCAGCTCCACCAGCACCTCCAGGTCGGTCTCCTGCCCCAGCCGCGCCAGCAGCGGGGTGACGGCCGTGGGCAGCTTGGTCAGCCCCAGCCCCAGCGCGGCGGCGGTGCGCAGGCTGGGGTCGCGGTCGGCGACCCCCTTCGTCAGCAGGGGGACGGCCTCCTCGCCGCCCAGCTTGGAGGCGGCCAGGATGGTCTCGCGGCGCACGCGGGCGTCCGGGTGCTCGATGGTGCGGCGGAAGTGCTCGAAGGCGTCCGCGCTGCGGATCTCCGCCAGGATGCCCACCATGTTGCGGACCACGAACCAGCGCTGGTCGCCCACCATGTCTTCCAGCAGGCTGATGCCCACCTGGTCCAGCGCCACCAGCGCGTCACGGAAGGCGCGGCGCGCGGAGAGGTCCTTGGCGTCCGTCAGCGCCTGCACCAGCGGCGTCACCACGTCCGCGCCGATGTGCAGCAGCGTGGAGCGCAGCTCCGCGCGCTCCTCCTCGCTGCGCGCCAGCCCCAGCCGCGCCACCAGCTCGTCGATGACGGCGCGCGTGGCCACGCGGTGGATGGCCAGCATCACGGACGCGCGCGTGGCCGGGTTGCGGGCGCGCATCTGCTCCGCGTCGCGGCGCAGGTCCTCCACCAGGGCGATGCCGCGGTCCAGCTCGCCGGAGTTCAACAGGTGCTGCGCCACGAACTCCAGCCGCGTCAGCACGTCCACGCGCTGGCTGTCGCTGCCCTCGCGCAGCAGGCGGCGCAGCTCCGCGGTGTCCTCCTGCTCGACGCGCACCGCCGTCTGGCGCACAACCTCGTACATGTCGTGCGCGCTCCACAGCTCGATGCCCGTGTCGCCGGGGCGCTGGTCCGCGCGCCGGGCCACGCTGGTGGGCGCGCCGGGCGACGGCTCGATCCAGCGCCCGTCCACCGCCACGCGCGAGGCGCCCGCCATCTCCAGCGCCGCCGCCAGCCCACCGGCCGCCTTCGCGACCCGCGGCGGCAGCGCGATGCCGGACAGCACGCGCCCCAGCGCGTCCGCTCCCACGTCGTTGCGCAGCACCAGCGTGGCCACGCCGTGCTCCGCCAGGCGCCCGGCCAGGCGGTCCACGTGGGCGGAGCGCGGCACCAGGCCGCCGCCGGCCACCATGACGCCGCCGGGGGTCACGGTGAGGGAGAAGAACTCGGCGGACTGCAGCAGGGCCTCCGCCAGGGTCATCACGGCCTGCAGCAGCGTCGGGTGGGTCAACGGATAGAACTCGCTCAGGGCGTAGCCCCGGGCCAGGTCCACCACCAGACGTGGTTGCGCGGCGTGTGACATGCGGCTTTCAGCGCTTGATGCGCTCTCCCCGGTCCTCGTAGCGGAAGATCCAGGCGGCCAGCGCGCCCGGGCGGATGGTGCGCGCCCGGTGCCACGGCTCCAGGTCCCACGCGGAGCCGCCCTCGGCGCCCGGGTTGCCGTCGATGGCGCGCAGCACCCCGCGCACGCGCTCGCGCCAGGTCTCCCAGTTCTCCGCCCGCAGGTCCACCCACCCCTTGCGGGCGGTGTCGCCCACCGTCTCCGACCGGCAGGGCTCGATCTCCACCTTTCGCCCGCGCAGCACGCGGGCGCCGTCGGGCAGCAGCACGGCCAGCTTGGCGGAGAGGATGCGCGTGCGCAGGTCCGCGTCCGCGTTCACCAGCGCCTCCGCGTCGGCGGCGGCGGCGGCGGGGTCCAGCGCGGCGGCGCGGTCCAGGCTGCCCGCGCACAGGCGGCGCAGCACCTCCGCCTCGTACAATAGCTTCGTGAGCCGCGGCGGGCCCAGCATCTCGAATCCCACGCTGCGCTCGCCGCGCTCGTCCTGCAGCTCGTCCATGCGCCGCAGCGCCGCCTCGCGCAGCACCCCCGCGCGGTAGGTGGGGCCGCTGGTGGAGGCGTCCAGCGCGGCCACCACGTCGCGGCCGGTGGGGTGGCCCACGATCTCGCGCACCGCGTCGCGCGCGATCTCCTCGGGGGTGATGAACTCCATCAGCCCCAGCGACGTGATGGCCTCGAACTCGTCCGGCGAGAAGAGCCCGTTCTCGCCCGAGTCCAGGTACACGCCGCTCAGCACCTCGTCGCTCTCGCGCCAGAGCGTGCCGCGGCCCCAGTCCCGGTGCGCGCGCCGGGCCTCCGCGTCGCCCGCCGGCTCGCCCGCGGCGAACGCCTCCGACAGCGGCGCCGGGGCAATGGAGTCCACCCGGCGGATGGGGGCGCCGCGCCAGACCACGTCGCCGGAGCGGATGGCCTTCCAAGAGATGGCCGCGGTGGGCTTGATCTCCTTGACCGCGGGGGCGCCGGGGGTGCGCGCCATCAGGTACAGCAGCAGCGTGTGCGCGCCGGCCACCGCGCTCTTGGCCAGGAGCTGCCGCGAGGGCCGGTCCTCGGAGTGGGTGAAGGGGATGTTGAGCCCCATCCCCCCCGTGCCCGCCGTGCCGATCTTGACGTACACGCGCGTGCCCACCGCCATCATCGAGTTCAGGGCGACCCACACGTGGTGGATCAGGTGCGGCAGGGTGATGGCGGCCAGGTGCTTCTCCACCGTCTCCCGGTCCACCGGCCCCCGCGCGGCCGCCTCGCGCAGCCCCGCCGCGCTCTTGAAGATGTTCTGGTAGGCGAAGCCGGTGGCCGTGTTGACGCAGTCCACCACGATGCCCGGGCGGTAGCGCAGCACCAGGTCGCCCAGCGCGGAGCGGCGCAGCGCCTCGTCGCCCAGGGGGCCGAAGAGGTCGTCCAGCATGGCGCCGCGCGCGGCGGGGTCGTCGAGCAGGTGGTCGCGGCCGGCGTGCTTGAGCGCCGCGGGCACGAACAGGTTGCCCCACTCCGCCACCAGCTCCGCGCCGCCCGCGATGGGCCGCAG
>DASTLD010000271.1:0-2207 GCA_035715345.1 Longimicrobium sp. | reverse complement strand
CATCGACCGCGTCCCCGAGCGCCCGGAGCGGCGCGAGCTGCCCCCTGCCAAGGGCGACAGCGACCTGCGCGGCCACACCCCGGACGAGGAGGAGCCGCCGGCCGACGCGCTGCTCGTCGTCCGCGGGCTGCGCAAGTGGTTCCCCATCCGCAAGGGCTTCCTCAACCGCCACGTGGGCGACGTGAAGGCGGTGGACGGGGTCTCGTTCCACCTGCGCAAGGGCGAGACGCTGGGACTGGTGGGCGAGTCCGGCTGCGGCAAGAGCACCACGGGCCGCGCCGTCCTGCGCCTGATCCCGGCCACGGCGGGGAGCGCGGAGTTCGAGGGCCGCAACATCTTCGAGATGGAGAAGGGCGAGCTGCGCCGGCTGCGGCGCCGCGCCCAGATCGTGTTCCAGGACCCGTTCAGCTCGCTCAACCCGCGCATGACGGTGGGCGACATGCTGCGCGAGGTGCTGGCGGTGCACCGCATCGCCAAGGGGCAGAAGGCCAAGGACCGCGTCGCGGAGCTGATCTCCATCGTGGGGCTGCGGCCGGAGCACGCGGGGCGCTACCCGCACGAGTTCAGCGGCGGGCAGCGGCAGCGCCTGGGCATTGCGCGGGCGCTGGCGGTGGAGCCGGAGCTGATCGTGTGCGACGAGCCGGTGTCCGCGCTGGACGTGTCCGTGCAGGCGCAGGTCATCAACCTGCTGCAGGACCTGCAGAACCAGTTCGGGCTGAGCTACCTGTTCATCGCGCACGACCTGTCGGTGGTGGAGCACATCAGCGACCGCGTGGCGGTGATGTACCTGGGGCGCATCGTGGAGCTGGCGGACAGCGACGAGCTGTACCGCAACCCGCTGATGCCGTACACGCAGGCGCTGCTCTCCGCCGTGCCCATCCCGGACCCGCGCGCCAAGCGCGAGCGCATCGTGCTGCAGGGCGACGTGCCCTCGCCGGCCAACCCGCCGCCGGGGTGCCCGTTCCACCCGCGCTGCCACCACCCGCTCAAGGACGCGGACTGCGCCAAGATCGTCCCGCCGCTGGCGGACAAGGGCGGCGGGCACTACGCGGCGTGCATCAAGGTGCCGCTCGGCGCCGGCGACCGGCCGCTGCCGGTGCTGCAGTAAGCCAGGTTACAGGTTACAGGGGACAGGTTACAGCCTGCCCCCTCCCTTCCTTTGCGCGATTCCGATGCATCCGTCGATCTCCCTCCGGCGTCCGCGCCTGCTGCCGTGCGCGGGAGCGATGCTTTCCATTGCCTTCTGCGCCGCTCCCGCCGCCGCCCAGGGGGAAGGGCCGCGCCAGGGAGGGACCGCGGTGGTGGCGGCGATCACGGATGCGCAGATGCCGATGCCGGTGACCTGGCACGGCGGGCTGGACGCGGACCTGATGGACGTAATGTACCCGGGGCTGACGGCGCCGCGCTGGCGCGACGGCCGGCTCGTGTTCCTGCTCTCCCCGGAGGATCCGGCCGCGCTGGCGTGGCACTACGAGATCACCGGCCCGGACTCGGCCGCCATCCGCTACCGCATGCGCGGCGGGCTGCGCTGGTCGGACGGCGTTCCCATCACCGCGCATGACGTGGCGTGGACGTACGCCATGTACGCGGACAGCGCCGCGGCGTCGGCGCGCATGGAGAACGTGGCGCTGCTCGACTCGGTGCGGGCGGAGGACGACTCCACCGTCGTGTTCCACTTCGCACGGCGGTACGCGGGGATGCTCTTCGACTCGGGACTCTCCATCGCGCCGCGGCACGTGTACCGCGGCACGCCGGCCGGGGAGCTGGAGCGGCACCCGGTGTTCGGGCGGCTCGAGGAGCTGGTGGTCAGCGGGCCGTTCCGGGTGGGCAGCCACGAGCCGGGGGTGCGGCTCACGCTGGTGCCCAACCCGCACTTCCGCCCGCGGCCGCGGCTGGACCGCATCGTCATCCGCACCATGCCGGAGGCCACGCAGCGCGCCGCGGAGCTGCAGGCGGGGCGGGTGGACCTGGCGCGCGTGCTGCCGTTCGACCTGGCCGTGGGGCTGCGCCGCGCGCGGCCGGACCTGGCCTGGGAGCGGGAGCGGGGGCGCTACTGGGAGTTCATCGCCTACAACCCGCGGACCTTCCCCGCCTTCGCGGACGCGGAGGTCCGGCGCGCGCTGACGCTGGCGGTCAACGTGCGCGACATCCGCCTCTCCCTGGACATGGAGGAGTTCACCGAGCAGGCGGTGGGGCCGTACTCGCCC
>DASTLD010000270.1:0-2068 GCA_035715345.1 Longimicrobium sp. | reverse complement strand
TCCTGGAACTGCGGCGTCGAAGGGCCCACCGACGACCCCGCCGTGCGCGCGCTGCGTGCGCGCCAGCAGCGCAACTTCATCGCCACGCTGCTGCTGTCGCAGGGCGTGCCCATGATCTGCCACGGCGACGAGATGGGGCGCACGCAGCACGGCAACAACAACGCGTACGCGCAGGACAACGAGCTCTCCTGGGTGCACTGGGACCTGTCCGACGCGGACCGCGAGCTGCTGGAGTTCACCCGCCGCGTGGCCAGGCTGCGGCGCGAGCACCCCACCTTCCGCCGGCGCAAGTTCTTCCGCGGGCGCGAGATCCGCGGCAGCGACGTGCGCGACGTGGTGTGGGTGCGGCCGGACGGCAAGGAGATGACGGACGAGGAGTGGAACTCCGGCTTCGTGCGCTGCTTTGGCATGGCGATGGGGGGCGACGCCATGGAGGAGTTCGACGAGCGCGGCGAGCGCATCACCGACGAGAACTTCCTGCTGCTCTTCAACGCGGACGGCGCCGCCATCGACTTCACCCTGCCGGACTTCGGGCGCGCGTGCGGCTGGGCGCTGGTGCTGGACACCACGCGGCCGGAGCTGCCGGAGCGCGAGCAGAAGTTCCGCGACTGCGAGACCATCACCCTGGAAGGGCGGTCGATGCTGGTGCTGGTGGAGGACCCCGGCCTGGGCACGGAGGCGCCGTGAGCGGGGCGGGGGAGTGGACGCCCGGGGCGCGCATCGTCCCGGGCGGCGTGGAGCTCCGCGTCTGGGCCCCGGCCAGCCGCCGGGTGGACGTGGTGGTCTACGGCCCGGACGCCGAGCGCGTCGCGCCGCTGGACGCGGGCCAGGACGGCTGGTTCGCGGGCGTGGTGCAGGGGATCGGCGCCGGCGCGCGCTACAAGCTCCGCCTGGACGAGGGGGATGCCTTTCCCGACCCCGCCTCGCGCGCGCAGCCGGAGGGGGTGCACGGCGCCTCGGAGGTGGTGGACCCCGCCGCCTTCCGCTGGACCGACGACGGCTGGCGCGGGCTGGACCCTGACGGCCTGGTCATCTACGAGCTGCACGTGGGCACGGCGACGCCGGAGGGGACGTTCGACGCGCTGATCCCCCGGCTGGACCACTTCGCGGAGCTGGGCGTGACGGCCATCGAGCTGATGCCCGTCGCCGGCTTTCCCGGCGTGCGGAACTGGGGATACGACGGCGTCAGCCTCTACGCGCCGCAGGCCTCGTACGGCGGGCCGGAGGGGCTGCGGCGGCTGGTGGACGCAGCGCACGCGCGCGGGCTGGGGGTGGTCCTGGACGTGGTCTACAACCACCTGGGCCCGGAGGGCAACTACCTGCACGCGGTGACCGGCGGCCGGTACTTCACCGACCGCGTCTGCACGCCGTGGGGCGATGCCATCGACTACGCCAGGCGGCCGGTGCGCGAGTTCGCCATCCGCAACGCGGAGCACTGGGTGCGCGAGTACCGGCTGGACGGGCTGCGGCTGGACGCCACGCACACCATCGCGGACCCCAGCCCCACGCACCTGCTGGCGGAGCTGGCGCAGCGGGTGCGCGCGGCGGCGGACCGGCCGGTGGTGCTGATCGCGGAGGACGAGCGCAACGAGCGGGCGCTGCTGCTGCCGCCGCCGGAGGGCGCGGGGCTGGACGGCGTGTGGGCGGACGACCTGCACCACCAGCTCCGCCGCCACACCGCCGGCGACCACGAATCGTACTTCTCCGACTACACGGGCACGGCGGAGGACGTCGCGAAGACGCTGCGGCGCGGCTGGTTCTACGAGGGCCAGGTGTCGCGGAACCACGGCGCGCCCCGCGGCACGCCGGCGGACGGGCTGCCGCCGCGCGCCTTCGTGCACTGCATCCAGAACCACGACCAGGTGGGCAACCGCGCGCTGGGCGACCGGCTGACGGAGTCGGTCCCGCTGCCCGTCTACCGCGCCGCGTCCGCGCTGCTGCTGCTGTCGCCGTACACGCCGCTGCTGTGGATGGGGCAGGAGTGGGCGGCGACGTCGCCCTTCCAGTACTTCACCGACCATCCGCCGGAGCTCGGCAAGCTCGTCACCGAGGGGCGCCGCGAGGAGTT
>DASTLD010000269.1:0-3515 GCA_035715345.1 Longimicrobium sp. | reverse complement strand
TCGGGACGAGGAAGGTGCCCTTCTGGGCCATCAGGCGCGCCGCCTCCTCGTCCATGAACGAGCCGTGCTCGATGCTCGCCACGCCGGCCCGCACCGCGAGCTTGATCCCCTCGGTGCCGTGCGCGTGCGCGGCGACGCGGCGCTCGTCGAGCTTGTGCGCCTCGTCCACCATCGCCTTCATCTCCTCGAACGTGTACTGCGTCGTGCCCACCGCGTCGCCCTCGGAGAGCACGCCGCCGGTCGCGCAGGTCTTGATCACGTCCGCGCCGTACTTGACCTGGTACCGCACCGCCGCGCGCACCTCGTCGGTGCCGTTGGCGATGCCGGTCTTGTAGTCGCCGTCGAACAGGCCGGGGCGGTAGCCGTTCTCGTCGCAGTGGCCGCCGGTGATGCCCAGGCTGTGCGCCGCCGTCTGCATGCGCGGCCCGTCCGCGTAGCCAGCCTCGATGGCCGCGCGCAGGGCCACGTCGTCGAAGTTGCCGCTGCCCAGGTTGCGGATGGTGGTGAAGCCGGCCAGCAGCGTCCGCTGCGCGTTGCCCACGCCGATGATGGCGCCCAGCGCGGGAAAGTCGCGCGTGGAAGCCTCCTGCCCGGCCGGGTCGCTCAGCGGGCGGCCGATGATGTGGGTGTGCGCGTCGATGAAGCCGGGGAGCAGCGTGGCGTCGCCCAGGTCGACGACGCGCGCCCCCTGCGGCACCGCCACGCTCCCCTCGCGCCCCACCGCCACGATGCGGTCGTCCGTCACCACTACCACGCCGTTGGCGATGGGCGCCGCGCCGGTGCCGTCGATCAGCCGCGCCGCGCGCAGCACCACGGTGCCCGACCCGCGCGTGGGCCGCTTCCCCTGCGTCTGCGCGTCCGCGGCGGGGACGAGGAACGAGGCCGCGAGCGCCGCGGCCAGCAGCGAACGGATCATCATCGGGATGTGCGGGAGATACGGAACCGACGGACTGCGGGAGACGCCCTGGAAGATGCAGCACCTTCGGGAGATGCGCCAGCGGGATGCATCGCCCTTCGGTCTCCCCCTCTCCGCGCGCCTCGTGCGCGGACCCCGGCGTGTCGCAGCCGCCTGGCGGGCGCGGGGGGAGGGGGCCGGGGGGTGGGGCCCGCGCGGGAGCCTACGCCGCCTCGGCCTCCGCGACGGGCCGCTGCTCCGCTGACCCGTCCTTGGCCACGTCGTCGCCCTCGTCGTCCGGCGGGGCGAGCTGGCGCTCCAGGGGGATGGACTCCTCGCGCATGCCCTTGCGGCGCGGGTCGGCGATCCAGGACGCGACGCGCTGCATGAACTTCCACACGCCGCCGCCGGCGGGGCCCAGGTAGTCGTCGCGCGCCGGGTCGGTGCCCATCTTGTTGAACACGGCCGTCAGCCACTCCGGCCCGTGCCCCCCCACCTCCAGCTCCGGCATCCAGCACTCCAGCTCGCCGGCGGGCACCAGGAACACGCCGTACTCCGCCAGGCTGTCCAGCAGCTGGTCCGCCGCCTCGCGCGCCTCGCGCTCGCTGAGCCGGTGGATGCCGCCGTCCTTGTAGTCGGAGGTGTTCATCTTCTGGTGCACCCGCTGGCGCTGCTTCTCCCACGGGTCCCAGAACACCTCCGGCACGAAGGCGGAGCGCAGCAGGTCGCGGAAGTCCTCGCGCCCCTTGAGCAGGTCCAGGTCCAGCACCGCGGCGCTGGGGATCCCCATCTCCCGCAGGGGGCGGATGATGCGCCGCACGGTCTGCTTGTTCTGCGCGTTCAGGAACACGCACCCGTCCGCCCCGCCGGAGCGCGTGGCCAGCAGCCGCTCGTTGATCTCCGCGTAGTACACGCGGTCCGCGTCCGCCTCGCACACCACCGCGCCCTCGTGGAACAGCGCGCCCAGCACGCCCGTGGAGCGCAGCAGCGGGTCGCGCATCATGGTCTCCAGCTTGTCCGCCGCCAGCAGGCGCGCCCCCGCCACGCCGCCGCGGTACGTCAGCCGGACGATGTTCACGCTCTGCCCGGCGGTGATGCACCCCATCACGAAGTCCGGCGAGTGCGTGGCCGCCATCACGTTGGCGCCGCGCTCGCTGGCCAGCTGCGTCAGCCGCTTGCCCAGCTTGCGGGTGAGCGGGGGATGCAGGAACGCCTCGGGCTCGTCCACCAGCATGATGCGGTAGTCCGCGCTCAGCACCGCCGCGACCAGCCCGGTGAAGGCGCGGATGCCGTCGCTCATGTCGGCGATGTCCGTGGCGCGCCCGTGGAAGGCGGCGGAGCGGTCGTCGCCGGACTGCTCCTCCGCGTCGTCCATGGGGGCGCGCGTCGACATGCGCACGCGGTACTGCGTGCCCCGGGGGTCGATCACGAAGTAGAGCCCGAACGCGTCCGCCGTCACGTCGCGGATGCGCGCGCGGGCCTCGTCGTCGCGGAAGAGCGCTTCCAGGTGCGTGGTGGCGTGCGCCTCGGGGTCGCCGGCGGGCTGCGGCTGGGTCAGCGCCAGCCGCGTCTGCCCGTCCAGCCGCAGCGTGTAGAGGCTCAGGAAGTCGCGGCAGAGCACCTCCAGGTCCTCGTCCTCCGGGTCGCGCTGGTAGCGGGCGGCGGCCAGCAGGCGGTTCAGGTCGACCTCCTGCTCCACGATGGGCTCCGCCGCGTCCGTGGCGCGGCGGCGGCTGAAGGCGCCGGGCGAGCGCAGGCGCAGCACGCGCACCGTCTCCGCCTCGCGCGACACGTGCGGGTCCACCGCGCGGGAGAGGATCATCTCCTCCACCTCGTCCAGCGGCGGCAGCTGCATCCCCAGCCGGCGGATGATGTGGCGGTGCGACTTGCCGCCGGACTCGATGAAGTCCTCGACCTCGCGCAGCGCCAGGCTCTTGCCGGAGTTGTTGGGCCCCACGAACACGGTCATGGGCCCCGGCGAGAAGCGCAGCCCCTCGTCGTCGTCGCCGGCGCCGAATTGCAGCTCGACCGTCTTGAGCATCGCGTCGCTGATGGCTTCCCCGCGAGGCGCTGGGACGGGCGGGCGCCGGCCGGGATGAAAAGTGCCGATATTCTCAGGATTTCCGGGGCAATCGCCCCGACTTGGCCACTGCGGAATGCGAGAAGCGCGCCAGATGGCGTGCACGGTGGAGACCGAAAAAGAATCTCACGCGGAGACGCGGAGGACGCGGAGAAACGAATCCGTTCTCTGCGTCCTCTGCGTCTCTGCGTGAGGCTGTTTTCCTTCCGCGCTCAGCGCGATCCGGCGACCTGCGCGGCGAGCTGGAGGGCGGCGTAGGCGTTCACGATGCCGCCCGTGTCGGACAGCTCGCCGAAGGACACCCGCTCGCTCTCGCTGCCCGGGCGCAGCACGCGCTGGTCGAAGCGGGTGGCGGAGCGCAGCAGGATGTCCTTGAGCTGCGGGCCGGTCAGGCGGGGATGGTAGGCCAGCACCAGCGCCGCCACGCCGCTCACCACCGGCGCCGCCATGCTGGTGCCCTCGTTGCGCGCGTAGCCGTGGTCGTGGATGGACGACAGGATGGCCACGCCCGGCGCGAACAGGTCCACGTGCCCGCGCCCG
>DASTLD010000268.1:0-4824 GCA_035715345.1 Longimicrobium sp. | reverse complement strand
CCGCCGCCACGGCCAGGTCCGTCGGCAGCGGCGCGTCGAAGTGCATCGCCTCGCCCGTGCGGGGGTGGGTGAAGCGCAGCTCGGCGGCGTGCAGGAACTGGCGGGGGACGCGTTTGGCGAGCCCCGCCGCCCAGGCGCGGTCGGGGCCGCTCACGCCCTTTTCGCGCGCGGGGGCGTAGGTGCGGTCGCCGACCACGGGGTGGCCCAGGTGCAGCAGGTGCACGCGGATCTGGTGCGTGCGCCCCGTCTCCAGCTCCGCGCGCACCAGGTCCGCCGCGCGCCACCGCTCCAGCCGCAGGAAGCGCGTGCGCGCCGGGCGCCCGTCCGGCACCACCGCCATCCGCTTGCGCTCCGTGGGGTGCCGTCCGATGGGCGCGTCCACCATCACCCCGTCCTCCGGCAGGTGCCCCCACGCCGCGGCCAGGTACGCGCGACTGATCTTCCGCCGCTTCAGCTCGTCGGAGAGCACGCGGTGCGCGTCGTCATTCTTGGCGACGATCATCAGCCCGGACGTGTCCTTGTCCAGCCGGTGCACGATTCCCGGCCGCAGCACGCCGCCGATGCCGGACAGGTCGCCCACGGCGTGCAGCAGCGCGTTGACCAGCGTGCCGCCGCGGTTGCCGGGCGCGGGGTGCACCACCAGCCCCGCCGGCTTGTCGATCACCAGCAGGTCGTCGTCCTGGTAGACGATCTGGAGGGGGATGTCCTCGGCTTCGAGCGAGGACGGCTCGGGCGCGGGGATGACGACCTCCACGCGGTCGCCGGGCGCGGGGCGGTCGCGCTTCTTCGGGACCGCGCCGTTCAGCGTGACGCGGCCCTCCTCGATCAGCGCCGCCGCCCGCGAGCGGGACACGTCGAGCCGCGCCGCGAGCCACGAGTCGAGCCGCTCGCCGGCCTCGTCGCCGGCCAGCAGCTCCACGCGGCGCTCAGACGGCGTCGGCATCCTCCTCGGCCTCGAGCTTCTGCTCCTCGCGCCAGAGCGAGACCGCCAGCAGCAGCGCGCCGATGGTGACGCCGATGTCGGCCACGTTGAACACCGGCCAGCGCGTTTCGCCAAAGCCGAAGTCCAGGAAGTCCACCACGCCGCGGCTGGAGCGCAGCCGGTCGATCAGGTTGCCGATGGCCCCGCCCGTCACGAGCGAGATGGAGACCAGCCGGACCTTGTCGCTCCACGGCGTGCCGCGGTACATGATGAACAGGAACACGACGGCGACCACCGGCAGCATCATGAAGATGACGCGCGACCACTCGCCGAAGTGCAGCCCGAACGCCGCGCCGCGGTTGTAGATGTAGGTCAGGCGAAAGAAGTCGCCGATCACCGGGATGGGGTCGTACAGGCGCATGCGCTCCTGCACAATCAGCTTGGTCACCTGGTCGATGGCGATGAGCCCCAGCGTGGCGCCCAGGTACAGCGCCGCCTTGCGCCTGCCGTCGCCGGCCGCGCCCACGTCCAGCCGCGGCCGGGTATCCGTCATCACGTCGCTCATCCGTTGGTCCTTGCCCGCGCGATGGCCACCATGCCCGTCACCCCCTCCAGGTCCACCTCGCGGGTCGTCTCGTATCCCTCGAAGTCCGTCACCGAACCCACCTCCAGCTCCACCGCCAGCACCTCGCCCGCCACGTAGTCGCCGTAGCCGCGCGCCACGTCCAGGATCTCGCCGTCGCCGAAGACGCCCAGGCGGATGCGGTCCGTGACCTCCAGGCCGCTCTCCTTGCGCAGGTTCTGCACCCGGTTGACCAGCTCGCGCGCCAGCCCCTCCAGCCTCAGCTCCGGCGTGAGCGTGGGGTCCAGCGCCACGGTGAAGGCGCCCTCCGCCTGGACGACGAACTCGCCGCGCGCGCCCTGCGCCACCTCCAGGTGCTCCGGCGCCAGCACCGCCTCCTCGCCCTCCACCGTCACCGACAGCGGCTCGCCGCGGCGGAAGGCGGCCAGCGCGTCCGACGGCAGCGCGCGGATGGCCTCGGCGACCTTCGGCGTGCGCTTGCCGAACGCGGCGCCCAGCGCCTTGAAGTTGGGCCGCGCGCTGAAGGTGACCAGCTGCTCCGCGCGGTCCATGAACTCCACCGCGCGCACGTTCAGCTCGTCGCGCAGGATGGCCAGCAGGTCCTCGTCCATGCGGATGCCCGCCGGCGTCACCGCGTACACCGCCGCCAGCGGCTGCCGCACGCGGATGCCCACGCTCTCGCGCGCGGCGCGGCCGAGCGTGGCCAGCGTGCGCACGGCGTCCATCGCCCGCTCCAGCTCCGCGTCCTGCGCCGAGGCGTCGGCGGCGGGGAAGTCCGCCAGGTGCACGCTTTCGCCGGTCAGCGCGCGGTGCAGCCAGTCCGCCTGGAACGGGGCAAACGGCGCCATCAGCCGCGCCACCGTCACCAGCGCCTGGCGAAGCGTGGAAAAAGCGCCGCGCGTGTCGGCCGCGTCCGCGCTGCCCCAGAAGCGGTCGCGCGAGCGGCGCACGTACCAGTTGGACAGGTCGTCCACGATGAACTCGCCGACGGCGCGGACGGCGTGCGTCAGGTTGTAGTCCTCCGCGTGCGCCGTCACCGCCGCCGTCAGCGTCGCCAGCCGCGAGAGCAGCCAGCGGTCCAGCACCGACGCCGCCCCCGCATCGCCCCCGCCCTCATCGCCCGTCCACCCCTCCGCGTTGGCGTACAGCGCGAAGAAGCGGTAGGTCTGGCGCAGCGTGTCGAAGGTCCTGCGCTGCACGTCGCGCACGCCCTCGGGGTCGAAGCGCTTGGGCAGCCACGGGTTGGACGACGACAGGAAGTACCAGCGGATGGCGTCCGCGCCGAACTTCTCCATCGCCTCCCACGGGTTGACGATGTTGCCGCGGGACTTGCTCATCTTGAGCCCCTCGGCGTCCAGCACCAGGTCGTTCACCAGCACGTTGCGGTACGCCGGCCCGCGGCCCAGCAGCGTGGAGATGGCCAGCAGCGAGTAGAACCACCCGCGGGTCTGGTCCACGCCCTCGCAGATGAAGTCCGCGGGGAACTGGCGCTCCTGCGTCTCCCGGTTCTCGAACGGGTAGTGGTGCTGCGCGAACGGCATGGCGCCGCTGTCGAACCAGACGTCGATCACCTCCGGCGTCCGGCGCATCGTCCCCCCGCACTCGCACGGCCACGTCACCTCGTCCACGAACGGCTTGTGCGGGTCCGGCAGCTCGTCGCGCCCCGTCTTCTCGCGCAGCTCAGCGAAGCTGCCGATGAACTGGAGGTGGCTCGGATCGCGGTCGCACACCCAGGCGGGGAGCGGCGTGCCCCAGTAGCGGTTGCGGCTGATGGTCCAGTCGACGTTGTTCTCCAGCCACTCGCCGAAGCGCCCGCTGCCCATCTCCGGTGGGAACCAGCGGATGCTGCGGTTGTTGGCCAGCAGGTCGTCGCGCACCTGCGTGGTGCGGATGAACCACGAGTCGCGCGCCATGTAGATCAGCGGGCTCTGGCAGCGCCAGCAGTGCGGATACGTGTGCACCTCGCGCGAGGAGCGGAACACCAGCCCGCGGCGCTTGAGCTCGATGACCAGCTCCGTGTCCGCGTCCTTGACGAACTGCCCGCCCACCAGCGGCACGTCCTCCTTGAAGCGGCCGCGGTCGTCCACGGGCATGATGATGGGCAGGCCCACCTGCTGCCCCAGCGCGTAGTCGTCCGCGCCGAAGGCCACCGCCGTGTGCACGATGCCGGTGCCGTCGTCGGCCGTGACCCACTCCGCCGGGTAGACCTTCCACGCGCGCGCCACCACCTCCGGCTCGAAGCCGACGGGGTGCATCCACTCCAGCGGCCGCTGGTAGCCGCGCCCCACCAGCTCCGACGCCGGCAAGGTGCGCAGGACCTCCCTCTCCGCGCCGAACAGCGCCGGCACGCGCGCGGCGGCCAGCACCAGGCGCCGGCCCTCGTGCTCCACCTCCGCGTACTCGAACCCCTCGTTGACCGCCAGCGCCACGTTGGACACCAGCGTCCACGGCGTCGTGGTCCACACCAGCAGGTCACGGCCGTCGGCCTCCCCGTCCGCCCCCAGCAGCGGCATGGTCACGTAGAGCGACGGGTCGCTCACGTCCTTGTAGCCCTGCGCCAGCTCGTGGCTGGACAGGCCGGTGCCGCAGCGCGGGCAATAGGGCAGCACCTTGTGGCCGCGGTAGAACAGCCCGCGCTCGGCGATCTGCTTGAGAAGCCACCAGACGGACTCGACGTACTCCGGCGTGTAGGTGACGTACGCGCGCGAGTAGTCCAGCCAGTAGCCGATGCGGGCGGAGAAGCGCTCCCACTCGTCCGTGTAGGTCTGCACGCTCTGGCGGCACACCTCGTTGAACCGGGCGATGCCGTACGCCTCGATCTCGCGCTTGCCGGAGATGCCCAGCCGCTTCTCCGCCTCGATCTCCACGGGCAGGCCGTGCGTGTCCCACCCGGCGATGCGGGGGACGTAGCGCCCCTGCATGGTGCGGAAGCGCGCCACCGTGTCCTTGATGGTGCGCGAGAGCATGTGGTGCAGGCCCGGCCGTCCGTTGGCCGTGGGCGGGCCCTCGTAGAAGACGAAGGGCTTGCCGTCCTTCGTCTTCTCCACGCTGCGGCGGAAGGTCTCCTCCTCCTGCCAGCGCGCCAGGACCTCTTCTTCCAGGGCGTTGACGGAGGCGGGGAGCTCCGGGAATCGCTTGGTCTGCTGCGGATGACTGGCCACGTACGTCGATCTGCTCGGGCGGAAAAACGGAAAGCCGGGAATATAACGCAGCAGGCAACGGGCGCATGCCCTCACCCTGCGTGGCTGCGAGGCGCGCGACTGTCGTCGCGTCCTCGCAGCCACGCTGTCCCTCTCCCACAAACTGCCGTGGGAGAGGG
>DASTLD010000267.1:0-9823 GCA_035715345.1 Longimicrobium sp. | reverse complement strand
CCCCTGGTTCGTGCAGGCGCTGCGCGAGCTGGCCGCCGGCGCTCCCCCGCATCGCCCGTAGCGGTCCCCTCCCCGCGGGGGACCCGAAACCCGGCAGGCCACGAGACCGTTGTGCACGGCCGCGGCCCGGGCGATAATCCTCCCCGGCCATCCGCAGCGGGCGGTGCGGCATCGCCGCCGCCCCACCGGCGCCTCCCGGCGGCCGGACGATCCAACCCATCCTCGTCTCTCCATGACCTTCCCGGACCGCCGTCTCCTGCGCGTGCTGCTCGGAGGTGCCTGCGTGGTGGTGATCGTCGCGGGGGCGCGCTCCATCGCGGGGCTGCTGAACCCGGTGCTGATGGCCGGGTTCCTGGCGCTCCTGCTGCAGCCCATGCTCAACCGCCTGCGCCGGCTGGGCGGCGGCGCCGTGTTCCTGGTGGTGCTGACGGTGGTGGTGGCCGGGCTGGCGGTGGTGGGCTTCATCGGCGTGTCGCTGCGGCAGCTCGCGCTGGAGCTGCCGCAGTACCAGGCGCAGCTCGGGGGGCTGCTCCAGCGCGGGGTCGTGGAGCTGGAGTCGCGCGGCATCGACGCGGCCGGGTACGTCCAGGGCGCCGTCACGGGCCAGTCCATCGGGCGGCTGGCCATCTCGTTCACCGGCTGGCTGGCGGGCACCGCGGGCAACCTGCTCCTGACGCTCTTCATCTTCGCCTTCATGCTGGGCGGCATGTGGGAGATGGAGCGGCGCGCGCGCACGGACGCCAAGGACCACAGCCCGCTGGCGGCGCGGTTCCTGGCCTTCTCGGCCACCATCCAGGGCTACATGGGGGTGCGGGCGGTGCTGGGCCTGGTGGCGGCGCTGCTCAACTACCTGCTGCTGCTGGCGCTCGGCGTGGACTACGCCGGGCTCTGGGGCGTGCTGTCGTTCATCCTCAGCTTCGTCCCCAACATCGGCTTCGCGCTGTCCATGCTTCCGCCGGTGGTGCTGGCGCTGCTGGAGAAGGGCTGGGTGCCCGCGGTGATCGTCTTCGCGGGGTACCAGGTCATCAACACGGTCATCGACAACGTCGTGGGCCCGCGGTTCATCGGGCGGCAGATGAACATCTCCGCGCTGCTGAGCTTCCTGTCCGTGCTGTTCTGGGCGTGGGTGCTGGGGCCGACGGGGGCGATCCTGTCCGTGCCGCTGACGGTGCTGATCCGCGACCTGGCGTTCGGGCGGCTCGATCCCCCCGACCTGGGCCCGCCCGCGCCGGTCACGCCGTCGACCATCCCCGTGCCGAAGCCGCCCGGCCCCGCTCCGGGCGAGCCGGGCTCCATCGCCACGGCCTGAACGGCGATTTTCACGCAGAGGGCGCGGAGGTTCAAAAGAGAGGACGCGGAGAACGGATTCGGTTCTCCGCGTCCTCTCGTTTCCGCCGATGGCTTCGCCAGGGCGGAGGACGGGTGCGCCCTGCCTTCAGCGCCGAACGCGGGGGAAGGGCCCTTCGGGGACCACGAACTGTGCCCCGCCCGCGGCGACGATCAACCTCGAGGCCGGGAAGGGCCCGTGGAAGCGCGGGTTGTGGGAGTGGCCGGCACGGCTGAAGTCCTCGTAGTGCGCGCAGGCAAAGAACGACAGCCCGATCGCGGAGAAGACCCGGTGCCGCCGCGGAAGCGTCAGCGTGTTGGGAAGGGATTGCCGCAGCGGCGAGCCCGGATCGACGTCGTCGGGCTCCCGTGCCCGCAGAAAATCGCCCTTCAGCCGCAGGCCGTCGAAGGGGTGGACGAGGTCGGCCCCGTCGTACACGTGCACGCTCTTGATCCGGCAGTGGATGGTCTGGAACAGCAGGGTGACGCCGTCCAGGTACGGGTTTTCTCTGCCGAAGGTGGTGAGCGTCGACGGGAGGGGAAGATGAAACCAGCTCCCGGGCCCGATCTCGTCGTACACCTCGCCGAGACCATGGACCATGCTGGGGACCGGCTCGCGAAAGCCGACCACCGTCCCCCAGCCGATCTTCACGTGGCCCGCGAGGTTCGCCGGCGTCTCGATCTCGAGCGCGTTGCCATGCGTGAAGAGCGAGTACTGTGGCATGGGGGCTCCTTGGGGTATCGAGGGGGCCGGAACCGGCGAACAGTGCCGCCTCCCCTGCACGGCGGCAGGGAGCGGCGCTCCGCGCCTTTCGCATGCTATGCGTGGACCGGCGTGGAGACAACGTCCGCGTCCCCTTCGTTTATCCCGCGGAAAGGAGGGATAAGGGGGAGATAAGGGTGGGATGGTTGATTGGGTGCGGCGCCCGCGCTGGGCGCCTCCCGCCACGCAGGTTCAATCCCATCCGGAGGACTTCCATGAGCGTCATCGAGAACCCCACCAGCACGCAGGACCTGGGATCGTTCAACGGCATCCGCTACGTCCGCTACCGCGGCCGGTTCAGCGGCAGCACGGTGAGCGGCGCCTTCGCGGTGCCGTACGAGCTGGTGGCGCCGGCCACGCCCGCGCAGGGCAGCGGCACCGTGGTGTTCGAGCCGCCCCACTTCACCAGCGGCCCCATTGCCCGCGACGTGTACCTGGGGCAGGGCTTCCTGCTGGACCGCGGCTTCCTGCACGGCTCCGTGGGATACGGCAACCTGTGGTTCCGCAGCCTGGACCCGCGCGCGGCCTTTCCGCTGGTCATCGCCGGGCGGCAGGTGCCGATCGTGTTTCCCGGCCAGCCGGGCGACGTGCGGGACGACAACATCCTGCGCCATTTCGCGTACACCCTGCGCAACAGCCCGCCCGCCTTCCTCGGCGCCGTGGCGCGTGTGTACGCCACCGGCTTCTCGGACTCCGGAGACACGGTGCACCGCGTCTACGCGCAGTTCGGGCACAAGCTGTTCGACCTGACCTTTGCCGGCACGGCGGACTACGTCGCGCCGTCGGCCGGGGCGGGCAGGCTGATGGTCTTCAACACCGAGGGCGACGTGGACCTGCGGACGGTCCACGACCCGGCCTTCCCGAACCGCGTTTGCTACGCCGTGCCGGGGGCGCCGCACATCCCCGACACGTCGGCGACGCGGGCGGCCTTTCCCGATCCCCCGGCGCCCAACACCCCGTTCCCGGCCGTGGCCGGCACCACGCCGCTGAGCTGGGCCCCGTTCGCGCGCGCGCTGTTCCTGGCGGGCGACGAGTGGGTGCGCGCGCGGCGTCCGCCTCCGCCCAGCGCCACGCTGCAGGTCAACCCGGGCAACGTGGTCGCGCGCGACGTGCTGTGCAACGCGCGGGGCGGCATCCGGCACCCGGCGCTGGTGATGCACGAGGCGCGGTTCATCGCCAGCGTGGTCCGCGGGCGGGGGTGGAAGGAGTTCGGCGCGTACACCCCGCCCGCCGCGCCCACCGACTTCGACCAGTACGCGCACGGCTTCCGCGCGGCCACGGAAGGGCTGGTCGGCGGGCGCTACCTGCTGCGCCCCGACGCCGACGCGCTGATCCAGCGCGCCACGTTGCACCCGGGCTCCAGCTACACGCTGAACTACATGCTGGGCCGCTTCGTCCCCACCCGTGCGGAGGACGGGGACGGCGTTCTCCCGCTCGCCTCCGCCCTCGTCGCGGCTGAGGTCTGAAAAGCATTCACGCAGAGGACGCGGAGGTTCAAAAGAGAGGACGCGGAGGAACTGAACTGGGGTTCCTCTGCGTCCTCTCTTTTCAACCTCTCGGTTCCCCTCTGCGTGATTGCAGTTCAGGATGACGGCCTGACTCGGCGGGTCGGCGTCGCCGCGAGCGGATCGTCCGGCCAGTAGTGCTTGGGATAGCGCCCCTTCAGGTCCTTCTTGACCTCGAAGTAGCCGCCGCGCCAGAAGCTGCCCAGGTCGCGCGTCACCTGCACCGGCCGGTGCGCGGGCGAGAGCAGGTGGATGGTCAGCGGCACCCGCCCGCCCGCGATGCGCGGCGTCTCCATCATCCCGAACATCTCCTGCAGCCGCGCCGCCAGCACGGGCGACGCGGGATCGGAGTAGTCGATGGCGATGCGCGACCCGCTCGGCACCTCCAGGTGAGTGGGCGCCAGCTCGTCGATGGCGCGCCGCCGCTCCCACCCCAGCAGCCCGTGCAGCGCCTCCGCCAGGTCCAGCCCGCGCACCCCCTCGCGCGGGGAGACGTACGGGCCCAGCCACTCCGGCAGCGTGCCCAGCAGCGCCGCGTCCGACACGTCCGGCCACGACGGATCGGCGTGGTGCAGGAAGGCCAGGCGCTGCCGCAGCCGCCGCGCCGCGTCCGTCCACGGCAGCGCGTCCAGCCCCGCGCGGGCGACGCCCTCCAGCACCGCTCGCACCGCGGCCTCCGGGTCCGGCTCGCGCAGCGCGATCTCGCGCAGGACGATGGCGCCCAGCCGCTCGCGCCGCCGCGCCCGCACCGCGCCCGTCTCCGCGTCCCAGGCGACCTCGTCCTCCGCCTGCACCTGGTCCGCGAAGTGGGCGACGACCTCCTCCTCCGCCACCGCGGCGGCCAGGTACACGCGGCTCTCGCGCCCCTGCCCGTCCAGCTCCGCCGCGACGATCCACTCCGCGCGCGCCAGCCCGTCGCCCTCGTTCAGCGCGGCGCCGCGGCCGTTGCGCAGCAGGTATCGCCCCGCGCGCCCTGGGCGCCGCTGGCCAATGCGGTCCGGGTAGGCGAGCGCCAGCAGCAGCCCCGCGTCCGCCGCATCCCCCGCGTTGCCTTCGACGTGCAGGCGGCGGCGCAGCTCGCGGGCCTCCGCGCGCACGCGGTGCAGCGCGCCGGCGTCCGCCCCCGCGCGGGTGCCCGCGCCGCGCAGCAGCTCCAGGCGCAGCGCGACGTCGGCGGGGGGATGGGTGCCGCCGCGGCGCAGCACGTCGCGCTCGCCGAGCAGCGCGGCCAGGTCGCAGGCGAGGGCGGCGCGGCCCAGCTCCCGCGCGCGCAGGAGCATGTGGGCCAGGCGGGGGTGCTGGGGCAGCGCGGCCATCGCCCGGCCGTGCGGGGTGATGGCGCCCGCGCGGTCCAGCGCGCCCAGCTCCGCCAGCAGCTCCCTGGCCTGGCCAAAGGCGGCGGGCGGCGGCGGGTCCAGCCACGCCAGCTCCGCGGGGTCGGCCACGCCCCACGCCGCCAGCTCCAGCGCCAGCGGCGCCAGGTCCGCCTCCAGGATCTCCGGCGTGCCGTTCGGCACCAGCCCGTGCTGCTCCGCCTCCGACCACAGGCGATAGCACACGCCCGGCGCGACGCGGCCCGCGCGCCCGGCCCGCTGCTCCGCGGACGCGCGCGACACCGCCACCGTCTCCAGCCGCGTCATCCCCGTGCGCGGCGAAAAGCGGGGGACGCGCATCAGGCCGCTGTCCACCACCACGCGCACGCCCTCGATGGTCAGGCTGGTCTCGGCGATGGAGGTCGCGAGCACCACCTTGCGCCGGCCGGGCGGACTGGGGGCGATGGCCTGGTCCTGCGCGTCCTGCGGCAGGTTGCCGTACAGCGGCAGCACGCGCACGCCGGCAGGGAGCCCGGCATCGCGCAGCATCTCCTCCGCGCGGTGGATCTCGCCCGCGCCGGGCAGGAACACGAGCACGTCCCCCTCGTGCTCCGCGACCGCCTGCCGTACCGCGCGCGCCGCCGCCGCGTCCGCCCGCTCGTCACTGCGCCGCGGGAGATAGCGGACCTCCACCGGGTGGCTGCGCCCGCTGCTGGTGACGATGGGCGCGCCGCCCAGCAGCGCCGCCACCGGCGCGCCCTCCAGTGTGGCGGACATGACCAGCACGCGCAGGTCGTCGCGCAGCAGCGCGCGCGACTGCAGTGTGAGCGCCAGGCCCAGGTCCGCGTGCAGGCTGCGCTCGTGGAACTCGTCGAAGATCACCAGGCCGGCGCCGTCCAGCGCGGGGTCGTCCTGGAGCATGCGCGTCAGCACGCCCTCGGTGACCACCTCCACGCGGGTGCGCGGGCCCACGCGCGTGTCCATGCGCACGCGGTAGCCGACCGTATCACCCACCTGCTCGCCGAGCAGCCGCGCCATGTGCCCCGCCGCGGCGCGTGCGGCCAGCCGCCGCGGCTCCAGCATCACGATGCGCCGCCCCGCCAGCCACGGCTCGTCCAGCAGCGCCAGCGGCACGCGCGTGGTCTTGCCCGCGCCCGGCGGCGCCTGCAGCACCGCCGCCCCCGCGTCGTGGAGCGCGCTCCGTATGGCGGGGATGGCCTCGTCGATGGGCTGGGGCGGGAGGGGAAGGGGCGATGGCATGGGCGGAATTTACCACGCGCGGCGGGCGCTTGCGCGGGGAGGCCCCACCCCCCGGCCCCCTCCCCCCGCACGGCACAGGCCCCGCTCGCGGTGCCGGCTCCGTTGCGCGCCGTGCGCGGAGAGGGGGAGACCTGAACTATGGAGAAGCGGCCCTCACGCGCAGAACCAACAACCCTCCCCCGAAGTTGGGGGAGGGTCGGCGAGGAACGAGCCGGGGAGGGGGCCTCTGCCCACGCGAGGTACCCGGCAACACACACGGGACCGCGCTTGCAGTCCGCGCAGGCGGACTTCGTGCTCTTGAGGCGCGGTTTCAACCGCCCGCCGGATGTCCGCCGCACGCTCCTGCGTCCGCATAACAGCAACCCTCCCCCAGACTTGGGGGAGGGTGCGAGCCTAAGCGAGCGGGTGGGGGCGGCGCCTGCGCCGGTGCTTGCCGACCGGGTTGATGCGCGCGGTCCTAGAACGGCATCCCCAGCGTGAAGTGGACCTTGGTCTGCTCGCCGTTGGCGACCGCGACGGTGAAGGACTGGCCCAGCGCGAGGAAGAACACGCCCCCGCCCACCGCCGTGTGCCAGTCGCCCGCGGACCACCCGTCGAACCACACCTGGCCCACGTCCGCCAGCGCCAGCACGCCCAGCGTGCCGCGCACGCCCACGTTCAGGCGGAACAGCGGCTGCCGCAGCTCCGCCCCGCCGTACGCCGCCGCGTCGCCCGCGAAGCGCTGGCCGGCGAACCCGCGCAGCGTGCCCCCGCCCCCCAGGAAGGCCGCCTCGAAGAACGGGAAGTCGCCCCACACGTGGCGCCCGCCCGCGCGCAGCGCCAGCACCGGCCCGCCGCCGAACGGCGACAGGTAGGCGTTGGCTTCCAGCTCCACGTGCGCGAACGGCTCCTCCACGTCCAGCGCCGGCGCCCAGGCGGCGGCTCCGCCCTCCAGCCGCCAGCCGCTGCGCGGGAACGCGCCGTCGTCGCGGCGGTCGATCTCCGCGCGCGAGCGCAGGCCCAGCTGCCCGAAGCTGCCCCGGCTGCCCAGCGGCCGGAGCGTCTCCAGCGGACCGCCCGCCGTTCCGTTCGGGTTGGTCAGCTGGAACACCGCGCCCAGGCTCCACTCGCCGTCGCCGGCCATGAAGGGCTGGTTGAACGCGGGCTCCACGCGGATGCGCGTCATCCACACCTCGTTCAGCGAGCGCGGCTCCACGCGCGGCAGGTCGTTGCCGTAGCCGGGAAAGCGCAGGTACTCCATCCCGGACCAGAGCGCGTCCAGCGTCCAGTAGCGGGCGGTGTTCTCCGGGTGCACGGCCAGGCTGTACTTGGCCAGCCAGCGGCGCTCCACCGGCGCGAACCCGACGTGGAGCGAGTGGCTGAGCGCGTACGGCTGGCGGCGGAAGCCCCAGCGCGTGCCCGACGGCCCCCCGCCGACGACGAGCCCGGCGCCGCGCCGCCAGTCCGCCCACGGCGAGAAGAGCGAGCTGGTGCTGCCCCAGTCGCGGTACATGCGCGAGCCGGTGATGGAGGTGCTGTCCTCCGGCTGCTCCCAGGCGCGCGTGTCCACGCGGGTGCCGCGGCCGCGGACGAACTGGTTGTCGCCGCGGTGGTCGTAGAAGGCCACGGCCCCGCCCGCGGACGAGTCCGCCAGCACGTCGTCGCCGCCGCCGCCGACCACGCGGATGCCCAGGTCGCCGCCGGGCCCCCGGACCACCGCGCGGTCGTCGCCGCCCTGCAGGTGGATGCGCACCTCCTCCGTCTCGCCGGACAGGAAGCGGCGCTGGAAGGTGGTCATCTCCCGCCCGTCCACCCGCGCGGTGATGCGCACGTCCGCGCCGCCGGGGATGCGCTCCACCACCAGCGTCTCGTCGGCGTCGGTGGCGTGGACGTCCACGTCGGTGGCCATGCGCGCGTACCACTGCATGGCCGTGTGGTGCAGCGCGTCGCGGCGGGCGCGCAGCGTGGCGCTGGTCCACTCGCCCCAGGAGCGGTACGCGTCCGGCAGGCCCACCACGGCGTAGGCGATGGCGGGGTCCGTCACCCGCGCCTGCACCGCGCGCGCGACGGAGTCCCAGGCGGCGCGGGGCAGCTCGGAGAGCAGGCGCCGGTCCAGCGGCTCGCTCTGCACGGTCAGCCCGGAGAGCGCGGGATACTCGGGGTCGAAGCGCACCATGCGCTTGAAGCCCATGCTGCGCGCCAGCGCCATCAGCACGCCCTCGTGCATCACGAACGCGTTGTCGCGGTCGCGGGGGATGGGCAGCCACCAGCGCAGCCCGCCGCGGTCGTAGCCGGCCCACCGCCACTGGTCGTCGTGCCGGTCCCAGTCGCCCATGAGGATGTCCATCAGGCGGGCGGCGAGATAGGCGCGCGCGTCGACGCGGTTCTCCGGGTCGTCCTCCAGGTCGTCCAGGAACTTCTCCGTCCCCTTGACCACGTCGGCCCCGGCGAAGGGCGGTCCGGCGATGGTGTCGCCCGCGGCGTCGGCGTCGTCCTCCTCGTCCCCGCCCTGCTCCCCGTCGCCGGCGGCGTCCGCGTCCTCGTCGCCGTCGTCGCCGGGGCGGTTCTCGTCGGGGCGCTCCTCGATCATCCCCAGCATGCCCGCGAAGCGCGCGCGGTGCTGGCCGAGCGAGGCGCGGTCCGCCATCACCGCCAGGCGCGGGGTGGCGTGCAGCACGCCGGCGGCCTCCAGCAGCGGCGCGGCCAGCAGCGGCGCCACCGGGTGCGAGGCGCTGACCTGGTCCTGCACCACCCACTCGACGAGGGTGCCCTCGAACTCCGGTCCCAGCCCCTTGCCCACGTTCTTGTCGACGGAGCGGAAGACGTAGCGGCGCCCGTCGCGGCCGCGCAGGTGCAGGGTGTTGGACGCGAAGTCGCCGCCCGCGCGCAGGGGCGTGAGCCCGCCGGCGAAGGTGTCCGGATCGAGGATGGGCACGCGCAGCGGCGTGGCCCAGAGCGTCCGGTAGTTCCCCCCCCACAGCCACTGCTGCAGGCTGCCCGCCCGGTACCGCGCGCCGGCGACGGCGGTGGTGTCCGCCTGTGCCCCCAGCCCCCCCGCCGGCGCCGCCACCGCGGCCAGCAGGGCGAGCGCTCGTACGAATCTGGTCATCCGCAGCCGCCCTCTCCCGGTTGCCCGCGCCTCGCCGCGCGGGGACTATCCCCAAGGCCTGTATCGGTTTGCACGATGGGTGCCGCGGCGGTGTCCCACCCCCGCGTCCGGCCTAATCATCCCTGAATAAACTTTTTCGCGGCTTTCTACGTCATAGCACCCGTAGGATGCAGGGCACGAACCACCGACAACGAACCTACTGGCCCGGGAGGCCCCCCATGATCGACACGCTCCGCTCCGTCCGCTCCGCCTTCGTCGCGCTGCTCTTCGCGCTGACGCTGTACGCCCTGGCCGAGTCGGCGTTCGCCGGCGCCGGCACCGCCAGCGAGATGGCGGCCACGGAAGGCCTGTCCGCCTGCGGCACGGAGGCCAACCCGTGCCAGCTCGAGGCCCTGACCATCGAGGCGGAGCCCTCGGGGTCGTCCGATGCCCGCCTGGTGGTCTCGGAGCACGCGCCCAGGATGAAGCTGCGCGTCAAGTCCTGAAGCCGGTCCGGTACCTCCCGACCGGCCACTGAAAGAGCCCCCGGCGCACCCCGCGCCGGGGGCTCGGCCTTTTCCCCCTCCGG
>DASTLD010000266.1:0-2783 GCA_035715345.1 Longimicrobium sp. | reverse complement strand
GCTGCCCGTGGAGGACGCGGTGGCGCTGCCCCGCGCGGTGCGCGCCGACCGGCTGGGGGCGGCCGCGGCGGCGTACCTGGAGGGGCAGGTGCACTACCTCGAGGAGCTGGCGTCGCGGGAGATCCTGTACCTGAACCTCTGCCGCCTGCACACGGACCACTGCCCCGTCTTCTTCCACGTGCTCGCCAGCGGGGAGAGCAACCCCGTCTTCGACAGCGGCGACCTGGAGGAGTTCACGGGCGTGTTCGAGTTCACCTTCGCGGCCGCGGGAGACTTCGGGTACTTCTGCCAGCACCATCCCATCATGACCGGGACGGTGCACGTGGTGCCGGGCGCCCCCGCGTTCGTCACGGTGAACATCGTGGACATGCCGGCGATGGCCTTCAGCCCGCAGGACGTGAACGTGGACGTGGGCGGCACCGTGCGGTGGGAGAACCACAGCATGCACCACCACACGGTGACCTCGACGGACGGCGCCGCGCTGGCCACCCACTGCATCAACGGCCGGGGCTTCGTGGGCAACTCGCCCACCATCGTGGGGCCCTCCGGCCAGCGCATCCGCTTCTACGTCTTCAACCTCGACACCGGGATCAACTGGCACAACTTCCACCCCCACGGCCTGCGCTGGACCTTCGCGGGCGAGAACATCGACATCCGCAGCATGGGCCCGGCCGAGAGCTTCGTGGTGGACGCCGAGATCCCGCCGGTGCTCATCCTGGAGGGAGAGGCGGCCGCCGCCCAGGACCCGGCGTGCCGGCCCAAGGACGCCAAGCCGTACCGCCTGAAGGGCGATTTCGTGTTCCACTGCCACGTCCACCACCACATGATGAACGGGATGGTGGGCCTGGTGCGGGCCAGGCAGACGGTGTGGCTCACCGACGCCATGCTGGCCGAGCTGGAGCACCGCACCCTGCTCCCGCTGGACGACGGGGGCAACGCCTGCCCGGACGTGGATCCGCACCCCTGCCAGCACGGCCACGGCGGCGGCCACTGGGAGGAGGTCGTAGGCGCGCCCGAGGTCACCTTCATGCACTCGGTCCTGCTGCCGGGGACGGACAAGGTGCTCTTCTGGGGGTACACGCGCGCGGACCAGTCGCGGCTGTGGGACTACTCCACGCCCGCCGGCGTGTACTCGCTCCCGGCCAACCAGCCGGCGGACCTGACCGGGGACCCGAACACCTCGGACATGTGGTCGGCGGCGCACACGCTGCTGGACACGCCGACGGGGCTGGCGCTGGTGCACGGCGGCTTCTCGCCCAACCGCTGCTTCACGTTCGACCCCGCGGCGCTCTCCTGGGCCCAGGTGCAGGACACGGTGCACAACCGGTTCTATGCCACCACGCTGACCCTGCCGGACGCCACGGTGCTCACCATCTACGGCCCGGGCGTGGACGAGTACGAGGTGTACACGCACGGTCCGGGATGGACGCCGCCGGCGCCGTTCCCGGTGTCGATGGCGCACCACGAGTTCTACCCGTGGACGTACGTGCTCCCGGACGGGCGGCTGTTCATTGCCGGGCCGCACGTGCCCACGCAGCGCTTCGACCTGGCGGCGCTCCCGGCCGGGGTGGAGGACTACCCGACCCTCGCCGGCGAGCGCAGCACCAGCGGCGAGAAGGGGACTTCCGTGCTCCAGATCCTGCGGCCGCCCGACTACGCGCCGATCGCGGTGATCATGGCCGGCGACCCCGCGCCGGCGCAGCAGACGGCCGAGCGGATCGACCTCTCGGCGCCGGTCCCGGCGTGGACCGCGCTTCCCGACCTGTTCGCGGCGCGGCCGGAGCAGTGCACCGCCACGCTGCTGCCGGACGGCCGGATCTTCCTGGCGGGCGGCATCTCGGGGGGCGCGGACGGAGGCCCGTGCGAGATCTTCGACCCGCTCAACCCGGGGGCCGGGTGGCAGGCGGGGCCGAACATGACGTACGTCCGCACCTACCACTCGTCGTTCATCCTGCTGCGCGACGGCAGCGTGCTGGCGGGCGGCGACCCCGGCGGGTTCGGCGGGCCCACGCCCCACGAGCGATTCTTCCCCGACTACTTCGGCGCGGCGCGGCCGTCGATCACCGGCGCGCCGGCCAGCATCTCGTACGGGGCGTCGTTCAACATCTCGACCCCGGACACGATCAGCGAGGTGGTGCTGCTGCGCCCCGGCGCGGTGACGCACGGGTTCAACATGTCGCAGCGGGGGATCGAGCTGGTGATCACCGCGGCCGGCGGCGGCACGGTCACCGTGCAGGCGCCGCCCTCGGCCAACCACCAGCCGCCGGGATGGCACCTGCTGTTCGTGCTGAACGCGAGCCGGGTACCGTCGGAAGGGCACTGGGTCCGGCTGACGCCGTAACGCCAGCCCGACGCGCAGGACGCCGGCGGGCGGCGGACCGGGGGAAGGCCCGCCGCCGCCGGGCGGGGCGCGCCCGGCGAACGGTCACCGCCAGGGTGCGAAATTGCCGGCCCACGTATGCGGGCCGCGCGGCGCCGTCGTCCAGCGTCGGGGGCGCTTCAGGGCCCCGGCGGCGGTGCAGCGCGAGCAAGGCGTCCGCCACGCGGGGCGCTGGAGGGGCGGATACGGCCGGGACGAAGGCGGACGACGAGCCACGCGGGTAACGTCCCTGCAGTATGCGCCCACTCGCCTGAGCGCTGAGTGGCAGCGCGGCCCTACAGCTCGATCTGTGCACCCAGCTCGACGACGCGGTTGGGTGGCAGCCGGAAGAAGGACGTCGCCGGCCGGGCGTTGCGGCTCATCACCGCGAACAGGTGCTCGCGCCAGCCAGCCATCCCCCTGC
>DASTLD010000265.1:0-4551 GCA_035715345.1 Longimicrobium sp. | reverse complement strand
CGTCTGGCGGGAGCGCGTGTTCGCGGACTTCGACAGCCTGGCGCGCGCCAAGGAGGCGGAGGCGGGCGCCGGCTCCGCCGTGGACACCACCGACGCGTCCGGCGTGGCCACCCTGGGCGCCGACGAGGGCCGGCGCTGGATCTGGGCCGTCTACGTGCTGCCGGAGAGCACGCTGGAGTGGCACCTTCCCGTCACCGTCCGCGGCGACAGCACCGTCGTGCGCCTGACGCGCGAGAACGCGAAGGAGCGCCCCTTCTACTGAGAAATTTGGGCTCACGCAGAGACGCAGAGGGGCGCAGAGAACTGACCGATGTTCTCTGCGCCCTCTGCGTCTCTGCGTGATGCTTTTCAGCTACGCCGCCTCGACGCGGTTGCGCCCGTTGCTCTTGGCCTGGTACAGCGCCCGGTCCGCCGCGCGGATCAGGTCCGAGGTGGACTCCGCGTCGTCGGGCACGCACGCCACGCCGAAGCTGGCGGTCAGCGAGCGCGGCACCTCGGGGTTGGGCGGCAGCGACTCGATCAGCAGCCGCAGCCGCTCCGCCAGGCGGTTGGCGTCGTCCTTGGGCGTCTCCGGGAACACCAGCGCGAACTCCTCGCCGCCGTAGCGGCAGGCGCTGTCCGTGCTGCGAAAGGTGTGGCGCACCGCCCGGCCGATGCGCTGCAGCGCGTTGTCGCCCACCTCGTGCCCGAAGTCGTCGTTGATGCGCTTGAAGTGGTCGATGTCCATGAACACCAGCGACAGCGGCCGGCTGTAGCGCTTGGCGCGCGCGAACTCCAGCGCCAGGATCTCGTCGAAGCCGCGCCGGTTGTGGCACCCCGTCAGCGGGTCGATGGTGGCCTGCGCGCGCAGCCGGTCCAGCAGCTCCGCGTTGCGCAGCGCCACGGCCGACGAGTCCGCCAGCGCGCGCAGCAGCGCCAGGTCGTGCGGCTCGTACGGCGCGTCCGTCATGCGGCGGCCCAGGATCAGCAGCCCCGCGTCGCCCTCGCCGAAGTCCAGCGGCGCCACCACCGCCACCTCCGCCGGCACGTGGTCGCGGATCTCCGCGTCCTCGGGCGGGATCACCGGCGGCTCGCCGGGCGGCGCGATGGCCCGCACCACCCGCGCGGGGATGGCGTACGCCACGGACTCGCCACGCAGCGACCGCACCGCGCGGCAGGTGTACTGCTCGCCGTCCGTGTGGTACAGCGCGGCCCACCAGGCAAAGAACACCTCGCCCACGGAGTCCAGCACCAGCCGCTCCGTCTCTTCCGCGCCGCGCACCACCGCCAGCGTGCGCGCCACCTGCTGCAGCGCCGCCAGGTGAAAGCGGAGTTGGTCCAGCTCCGACGCCTGCGCCGCGCGCTCGCGCTGCACCTGCCACACGCGCGCCACCTGCTCCGCCACCGCCTCGCAGAACCAGCCGGGGTAGGCGGAGACGTGCGGCGCCGCCCACAGCTCCGCCTCGCCGCCGGGCGCGGGCACGCCGCACAGCCGCACCAGCTCGCCGTCCGTGTCGCCCACGGAGAGCGGCACCGGGCGCGTGGGCACCTCCAGGCGCACAGGCCCGCCCGTCAGCGCGCGCACCGCCTGCACGCACCCCTCCGCCGCCTGCGCGGGGGTGCCCAGCAGCGGCACGGACGCGAACGCCGACGCCACGGCAGCGGCGTCGGGCGCGTGCCCGTGCTCCGCGGCCGGAACGGCCATCCAGTGGTCCGGGACTTCGGTGGACGTGTGCATCCAGGCGGGGCTGATCATTCCCTTGCAGGCGCGTCAGCCACACGTGGCTGCTACGAACCTGCTACGACAAGCTGCAACAATATAACAGCCTTCGCGTCCGAGCCAATCCGCCCGCGTGGATGCGAAAAGTGGACCGGGGAAGCCCCCCGGCCCACGGGCGGCCCTCCACGCGCCGCAAGCGCAATCCCGCCAACTGTTTGCATGCAAATCGGCGCCCCCCGGCGCTGGGAGCCGGGCGCACCCAGGCGTGCGGAACGCGCCGCAAATCGCACCGTCAGTCGCCGAATGAAACGCCGAGCTGGCGGGCGGCCATCACGGGATCGCAGTCCGGCGCCACGCGCTTGATGTCGTGGACCGCGTCCAGCAGCGGCACCGCGCGGATGTCGGCGCCCTTGAGCGCCACCATCGTCCCCAGGTTGCCGTCGCGGATGCAGCGCACCGCCGCCGCGCCGAAGCGCAGGGCCAGGCTCCGGTCGTAGGCAATGGGTTCGCCGCCGCGCTGGATGTGGCCCAGCACCAGGATGCGGGTCTCCTTGCCCGTGGCCTCCTCCACCTGCGCCGCCACCACCTCCGCGATGCCGCCGTAGCGCCCTGTGGCGTCCGCGAAGCTGGGCTGCCCCTCCGCCGCGCGCGCACCCTCGGCCACGACGATGATGCTGAAGCGGCGGCCGCTGCGGTCGCGCTCGCGCACCTTCTCCGCGATGCGGTCGATGCGGTAGGGGATCTCGGGGATCAGGATGACGTCCGCGCCGCCGGCCAGGCCGGACTCGAGGGCGATCCACCCCGTGTGGCGCCCCATCACCTGCACCACCATCGCCCGCTGGTGGCTTTCCGCCGTGGAATGCAGCCGCCCGATGGCGTCCGTGGCCACCTCCACCGCCGTCTGGAAGCCGAAGGTGACGTCCGTCGCGCGCAGGTCGTTGTCGATGGTCTTGGGCACGCCGATCACCGGCAGCCCCTTCTCGTGCAGCGCGTGCGCGATGTTGAGCGAGCCGTCGCCGCCGATGGCGATCAGCGCATCGATCTCCAGCTCGCGGAAGCGGCGCACGATCTCGTCCGAGCGGTCCACCGTGCCCCAGGTGCCGTCCGGCTGGCGCACCTCCAGGCCGAAGGGGTTGCCGCGGGTGGTGGTGCCCAGGATGGTGCCGCCCAGGTGGGTGATGCCGCGCACGTGCTGCGCGGTCAGGTTGAACACGCCGGCCTCGCCGTCCACCTCGCCCTCCAGCAGGCCCATGTAGCCGCGGCGGATGCCCAGCACCTCCCACCCCTCGTGCAGCGCGGCCAGCGTGGCGGCGCGGATCACGGCGTTCAGGCCGGGCGCGTCGCCGCCGCCGGTGTTGATCGCGATGCGGCGGATCCTGCGGGCGGTGGTGTCGCTCATGGGGGCGGGACGGTTCCGGGCTGCGTGGGCAAACGGTTCGGGCGGGGTAAGATACCGCGCGCCCCCGCGCCTGCAAGCGACGCCGCGGGTTGACACCCCCCCGGCGGCGCGGGTATGGTCCGGGCCGGACGCGCCACCCCGGCGCGCAGACTGACGACGGAGACGAGCGATGGTGACGGAAGCGGAGGTACGGAAGGCGCTGCGCAGGGTCAAGGACCCGGAGCTGAACCTGGACCTGGTGGTGCTGGGGCTGATCTACGAGATCCGGATCGACGGCGGCCGCGTGGAGGTCACCATGTCGCTCACCAGCCCGATGTGTCCCGTGGCGGGGGAGCTGCTGAACCAGGCCCGCGAGGCGGTGGAGGGCGTGCCGGGCGTGGAGAGCGCGGAGGTGGAGCTCACCTTCAGCCCGCCATGGACGGCGGAGCGCATCAACCCCACCATCCGCGCCGCGCTGGGCCTCTGACAGCGGGGTGATCAAAACGCGAAGGGGCGGCACCCCGGTGGGATGCCGCCCCCTTTCGCTCGTCCGGCGGAACCGCTTACTGCACGGTGATCGAGCCCGTCATGCCCATCATGGCGTGCGGCACGCAGACGTAGTTGTAGGTGCCGGGGCCCGCGGTGATGGTGGCCTCGTAGGTCTTGCCGGCCTCGGCGACGAGCGGGCTGTCCTGGGGCAGCGCGGCGCCGGCCGGGTTGCCCTGCGCGGACGTGAACGACACGTTGTGCGCCGCCCGGGCGTCCTGCCACACCCAGCGGATGGTCTGGCCCTGCTTGACGGTCACGTTCTGCGGCTCGAACGTGCCGGAGGCGCCGTCGGGGCTGGACACCACCTTGATCTCGACCACGTCGCCGGACGGCGCCGGGGCGGCGGGGGTCTCCGTCGCCGGCGCGGCGGCGGGGGCGGCGGCCTCCGTGGTGGCGGCCGTCTCGTCCGTCTTGGCGGCGTCGTCGCCGCCGCCGCAGGCCGCGGCAAGGGCCAGCAGCGCGATGGCGGGCAGCTTCATCAGGTCGCGGGTAGACATCTTATCGTGCTCTCCTCGGTGATCGAATCGGGTCAGCGTCAGGCCGGGCCTGAACCGCGCGTGAATCTACCCGCCGCAAAGTGCCGCCACAATACGGGGATCGCCTTGCCGCTGGTGAGGAAATCCCCCACAGAAGGTGCCTCACGCAGAGACGCAGAGGACGCGGAGAACCGCAGGAGAGGAGATCGGGTTTGTCGTTCCCTTCTCCAATCTGTTCTCTGCGTCCTCTGCGGCTCTGCGTGAGATACAAAAACGAGAGAGCCCGCCCCGATCGTTGTCGATCAGGACGGGCTCTCTGCTAAACAGGCCGGCGGCGCCGTACTCTCCCACCGGGTGGCCCCGGCAGTACCATCCGCGCAGCGGGTTTTCACTTCCGAGTTCGGGATGGGATCGGGTGGATCCCCCGCGCCATAGCCACCGGCCATGAA
>DASTLD010000264.1:0-9612 GCA_035715345.1 Longimicrobium sp. | reverse complement strand
GCGGTTGGGCACCACGATGACCCCGCGCTCCGCGTCGTACGAGCAGCTCTCCGCGGAATAGATGGCGCCGTAGACCTTCACGTTCGACGAGATCGCCTCGAAGTCCCGGCCGGGCGTGGCGGTGGCCGGCAGGCCGAGCGGATTCCCCACCGAGTACGGCCGGGGGCCTTCCGGCTGCTGTGCGGCCGCCGGGGCGGCGAAGAGGCTGATGGCCAGGCCGGCCGCCGCGCCGAGGGATCCTGCTCGTAGCATGTGCGCACTCCTGAAGCGTCGTGGTTGCCGTTCGTGCCGCCCCGTCGGGATATCCGGCGCAGGACTATCCCCGCGGCGCGATCCGCCACAGCTCGCCGCCGTCCGTGACGACGTACAGCTCCCCGCCGGTGCCCTGCCGCACGTCGCGGACACGCTGCCGCCGGTCCGCGAGCAGGTGCTCCTCGCCCACCACGCGGCCGTTTCCGATGACCAGCCGCACGAGCTTCGTCCCCCGCAGCGCACCGACGAATAGGCTGCCCCGCCATTCCGGGAACGCATCGCCGCTGTAGAACTGCGCGCCCGAAGGGGCGATCACCGGGTCCCAGAAGTACACGGGCTGTTCCAGGCCCGCGCGCTGCGTCTCCGCGCCCGCGGCCGGACCGCCGGCGTACCTGAGCGGCGCGCCGGAATAATCGATGCCGTAGGTGATCAGCGGCCATCCGTAGTTCTTCCCCCGCTCCGCCAGGTTCACCTCGTCGCCGCCCCGCGGGCCGTGTTCGATGACCCAGAGCCGCCCCTGTGCATCCAGGGCGGCCGCCTGGGGGTTCCGGTGCCCGAAGGACCAGATCTCGGGCAGCGCGCCGGCCCGGCCGACGAACGGGTTGCCCGGCGCGGGCGAGCCGTCCGGCTGGATGCGCAGCACCTTGCCGAAGTGGCTGTCGAGCCGCTGCGCCTGGTGGCGTGTGCCCATGTCCGAACGTTCGCCCACCGTGACGAACAGCGTCCCGTCCGGGGCAAAGACGAGCCGCGAGCCATAGTGCATGTTGTTGCCGTACGTGGGCCGCGTCCGCAGGATGACCCGGACCTGGTCCAGGCGCGTCCCATCCGGGGACAGCACGCCGCGCGCGACGCTGGTGCCGTTGCCGCCCTCGCGGGGCTCGGTGTAGCTCCAGAAGACCGTGCGGTCGGATGCGAAGCCGGGGCTCAGCGCCACGTCGAGCAGCCCGCCCTGCCCGCGCGCGTCCACGGCGGGCACGCCCGCGATCGGCGGGCCCACCTGGCCGGCGGCCGAGACGCGGCGCATCCGGCCGCCCTTTTCCGTGACGAGCAGTGCGCCGCCGGGCAGCGGCTCCACGGCCCACGGCCGCTCGAGCGCCGTGGTCAGGACGGCGACGTCGAAGACCATGTTCGAGCGGACGCGGCACGCGCGCGTCTGCATCGGGAACGCCGGCTCGTAGTCGCGCCGTTCCCGCGGCAGGGTGTCGAGCGGGGTACAGGCCGCTGCCTGCGAGACCACGGCCGGCGACTGTGACTGCGGCTGCGACCGAACCTGCGCCTGCGCCTGCGGTGCCGGCTGCGGCTGCCGCGGATCGCAGCCGGCGAGGAGCGCGGACGCGAGGACGGGGGCGAGAAGTGCTTCCTTCATCGGGTACCTGCTTTCGTGATGGGCTTCACGCCGGGTCTCACCGGTCATTGGCGCAAGAGGGCTGTCGATGCCGCCAGCTCATTGTCGTTCATCGTCCGTCCTTCAAGCGAACAAGGGACGAGCAGGAATGCGAGCGCGAGCACGATCCTGTGCATGGCGTTGTCCTTCCGCCGCGATGGGCGGGGTACAGGGCGGGGGTTGCCGGGGCATTCGCCGTGCCCGACCGTCGGCACGCCGCTAGCCTGTCAGCCATCATCGGGGGGACCCCGCGAGCGCGCTGCCCAGGCGGCCCGTAGACGCGGATGCGGGGACTGTCCAGGCTTCAGCGAACAGCAGTCTTGCGCCCCGCCCCGGCACCCCTCACCCTTGTGCTCGTTGGAGAGAAGGTGCCTTCCGGAGAAAGCAGGTTCGTGTATCCCGCCGGGCCCGGTATGCTGAGCTCTTCCCGCGCCCGCGCATGGTGGGCGCTCGCTTCAACCATTTTCATGTGTTAATGAAATGCGCGCCACTTATTTGCCGCTGCTCCTGCTCGTTTCTGCCTGCAGCTCGCCACAGGCCGGGCCCAGGTCGGTCTCCGACGAGCCGGCGCGTCAGCGGGAGAGCCAGCCCGATGGCGGCTTCGTTCCACAGCCCGAGCCGGAGAGCGACGAGCGCCCCTGGGCCTCGGCATTCGCCAATTACACCCTCGAGCAGGCGGGCGTCCGCGGGACGCGCGATCCACGTGCCCTGTCGTGGCGGAGCTGGGGGACGGCGCTGGACAGGCCCGCGGTGGGTGCCATAGCGGTGCTGGACTTTGGCGGCGGGCGCGGGCACGTCGGCTTCGTTCAAGGCACCTACGGGGGAATGATCGTCCTGCAGGGGGGCGACCAGAGCAACGCGGTGAATTCGACCGCTTTCGCGCCGGACCACATCGCGGCGTATCGCTGGCCGGCCGGACAGCCGCTGCCTGCTTCCGCATATGATCTGCCGGAAGTCAGGCCGACGGACGCCGGCGACGGGCATGCGGTCATGCCACGGGCGAGTGCGCCCTCCACGAGCACCTCTTCGAATGCCGCCGAGTACCGATCCGATGATCAGACACTTCGGATCGAAAGACTCGCGGATGACCGGATCCGGTTCCAGCTGGCCGTGCGGCCGTGCAGCCGAGCCCTCTCGGGCATCGCCTACGAGATCTATCCTGGCGATGCACAGATCGACGCGGAGGAGGGTGTCGGGTATCCGGCCCGCGAGTACCTCTACTGGGGGGACGTCACGGGAACGGTCGGCGTCTCCCTGAGGCTGTCGATCGCCGGACCGCCACGGGCCAGAGTGATCGAATGGGGTTATCCGGCGGAATGCCCATTCTCGAAGAGCGTCATGCGAGGTTGAGGGCGACGTCACGATCGCCAGAAAGCAAGCACGACAACGCGCCCCTGCCCGCCCGCGTGCCCGCAAGGGCTGGCCGCACCAGCCGAGGCGAATTCTACCAGAACGACCGCAGCCGGAATGCCATGGCTACCGTCGTTCGCCCGTCGCACGACGCGCTCCGGCTGCATCAGGTGCCGGGCGAGCGGGTCGTCTCCACGCGGTACCGCAGCCACAGCACGTCGTCCGCTCGCCGCTCGACTGCTTGGAGCGCGAGCCGGCACGGCGCCGCGTCCTCGCCATCGACGTCGAAGAGCGCGGGCGTCCCGATGCGCCCGTCCGCCACGGGAGCGACCAGCAGGCTCACCTCGTCGATCAGCCCCGCGCGCAGCATCCCCCCGTTGATCCGTCCGCCCCCCTCCAGCATCAGCGTTCGCACGCCCAGGCTGCCGTACCGATGGGAGTTCACCGAGCCCGGCGGCGGGGACTTCTCCGTCGCGGTCCCGGCCCGGGTCGTCGCCAACGACTTCTCGCTGATGATGCGGCTGGTGACGGCGGGGCTGGGGCTGACCATGGGTATGGGAGACGGGGTGCGGCCGTACCTGGACCGTGGCGAGGTCGTCTCCGTGCTCGAGGAGTTCTGTCCGCCGTTCCCGGGCTACTACCTGTACTATCCCCAGCGGCGGCAGGCCTCGCCGGCGCTCCGCGCGCTCATCGGCTACCTGCTCGAGCGACGCCGCGGCTAGACCGCCCCGCGAAGGGCCCCGCGGCACGCGTCCGCGGGGCCCTCTTTCATCTGCCTCGATCCGGCGGCCCCTGCGCCTGCGCCGCGCCGTCGGTTCGGCGGATCAGCGCAGGGGACTCCGCCGTGGCGGCCGAGGGCTCAGTACTTCTGGACCAGGACGACGTCCTGGGCCGTCGAGCCTCCGGACGTCACCGTCACACGAATGGCGACCTTGTACGCTCCCGTCACGAAGGTGTGGCTGTACGAGGGGCTGTTCGTCCCCGCCGGCTGGTAGGAGGCGTAGATGAACGGGGAGTTCATGTACTCCCAGGCGTAGCTGTACGTGCCGTTGCCGCCGGTCACGGCCGCTTGATAGGCGTACGTGCCGGGAGTGTAGATCGCGGTGGGGCCCGCGATGTCCACGGAAAGCGGCCCGGGCGGGGGCGTGCCGCCGAACAGCGTGTACAGCAGCAGGTTGGGCGATCCCGCGCCGATGCCGGAGAGCCGGTTGGGAGTGGCGTTGGACACGATGGCGCTGCCCACTGTGGCCGGCGAGGCGGTGGGGGCGCCCTCCAGGTACAGCGCCGCGGCACCGGCCACGTGCGGCGTCGCCATCGAAGTGCCGTCGATGGTGTTCGTACCGCTGTTCAGCCACGCGGAGGTGATGTCGTCGCCGGGGGCAAAGAGGTCCAGGCAGGTACCGATGTTGGAGAAGTCCGCCTTTGCGTCCGACGCGGTGGTGGCGCCCACGGTCAGCGCCTGGCTCACGCGGGCCGGCGACACGGTGCACGCATCGGTGGAGTAGTTGTTGCCCGCGGCGATCGCGACGGTGACGCCGGCGGTGATCAGGCTGCGCACCGCGTCGTCCACCGCCTGGCTCGCGCCGCCGCTCAGCGACATGTTGGCGACGGCGGGCTTGACGTGGTTGAAGCGGACCCAGTCTACCCCGGCGATGATGGTGGACCACGCGGAGCCGCCGACGCACGGAAAGACGCGCACCGCCACCAGGGCCACCGACTTGGCCACGCCGTAGGTGGAGCCGCCCACGGTGCCGGCCACGTGCGTGCCGTGGCCGTTGCAGTCCTGTCCGTTCATCCCGTCCCCGACCGCGTCGTACCCCACCGAGGCGCGTCCCCCGAACTGCGGGTGCGAGGTCTGGATCCCGGAGTCGATGATGTACGCCCTGACACCGGCGCCCGTCTTTGTGTAGGTGTAGCTGCCGTTCAGCGGAAGGTCTCGCTGGTCCACGCGGTCCAGTCCCCAGCTCCCCACCTGCGCCAGGTTCACGCGCTGGTCCTGCTCCACGTAGGCCACGTTGGGGTTGTGGCGCAGCGCCGCGGCGGCGGATGCGGGCAGGGTTGCGGAAAAGCCCTTGATGGCGTGCTGGTAAGTGTGGTGCACCGTTCCGCCGTGCTCCGAGGCGAGCCGCCGCGCCAGCCCCGGCGCGTCGCGCACCTCGTTCCTCAAAACCACGATGTACCGGTCCGGGATCACCTGGGCCGCGCGTGCCGTCTGGAGTGCCACCGGCCCATTGGCCGACACGGGGCCCGGCCCGCTGGGCGCATCGGAACACGCCGCAAGGCCAACGCAAACCAACGTGGCCGAAAACAAACGCCCGCTTCTCATGCGCATCTTCCCAGGCCTCCTGGTACTCCGGGCGAGTCATGACCCCGGTGCGGCCGCCCGGAGTGGGTGCGCATGCCGAGGTTGGACGGCGGGAGAGCCGCCCCGGGTGAGAGAGTTCAGCCGGCGCTCGCCCGGCTGTACCTGATTTTGTGGCTCTAAACGCAAAGGAACGATGCCGCCACCGTCTTTCTGACGCGACTCCTTTCACCTCCATCCATCGATCAGCGGGTCAGAGCCGCAGCACCGCCGGCTCGGCGAACAGGTGCTCGCCGTCCAGCTCCACCATGCCCGCCGCCTTCTCAGCGTCACGTGAGCTCCGGCAGGTGCGGTGAGTTGACCGGCGGGGACCGGGTTTGGTTCCAACTAGCTGTGCGGACGTGCAGCCGAACCCTCTCGGGCATCGCCTACGAGATCTACCCCGGCGATGCGCAGATCGACGCGAAGGAGGGTGTCGGGTATCCGGCCCGCGAGCACTTCTTCTGGGGGGATGGCACGGGAACGGTTGGTGTCTCCGTGAGGGCTGTCGATGGCCGGACCGCCACGGGCCAGAGTGATCGATTGGGGTTATCCCCATTCTCGAAAAGCGGCATGCGAGGTTGAAGGGCGACACGAGCGCCGGGAAGCGGTACGACAACCCGCCCCTGCCCGTTCGCGCACCCGCTGGGCCGGAGCACCGTGGCGCATACGAAACGCCTCACCGGGAGCGCGATGCACCCGGTGAGGCGTCCGGCCGTGGTGGGGTGCTAGCGGAGGGTGAAGCTCGCCAGCTTGTTGTCGTCGAAGAGGGTGACCCAGATGGAGTTGTCCGCTCCCACGCCGATTCCCCACGGCCCCCCGCGGATCCGCTGCACGCGCGTCACCACGCCGTCCGGGGTGATCATGGAGAGCTGCTCGGCAAGGTACTCGGTGAACCAGACGTTGCCGTCCGGCCCCAGCACGATGCCGCGCGGCTGGGACGGGGTCTCCAGCGCGAACTCGGTGATCGTCCCGGTGGCGGGATCGAGCCGGCCGATCGAGCTGGTGAAGGGGATGGTGAAGTAGAGCTGCCCGTCCGCTCCCGCCGCGATGCGCCACCCGCCGCCGGACGAGGTGCCGAACTCGGTGATCACGCCGGTCGCGGGATCGATCCGGCCGATCTGGTTGGCCTGGAACTCGGTGAACCAGAGCGCGCCGTCCGGGCCGGCGGTGATGCCCGTCGGGCCGGCCCCGGCCGTCGGGACGGTGTAGAAGGTGAACTCGCCGGCCGGCGTCAGCCGCCCGATCTGGTTCCGGAGCCCCTCCGTGAACCACAGGTTCCCGTCCGACCCCACGGCGATGTCGCTGGGGGCGATGCTGCACCCGAACAGCGAGTCGCACGCGGGCGCGAACTTGGTGAACTCGCCGCCGGTCGTCACCCGGACGATGTAGGCGTCCGGGAAGCCCGAGGGCTGCGTGAACCAGAGGGCGCCGTCGGGCCCGGAGACGATGTCCGAGGGCTGGCCCTCGAGGGAGGGCACCAGGAACTCGGTGAACTCCCCGTTCGCGTCCAGCCTTCCGATCTGGCTCACCTCGAGCCGCGACTCCGTGAACCACATGGCCCCGTCCGACCCCAGCACGATGTCGCGCGGCTGGGTGTTGTCGGTGGGGATCCGGTAGGTCTTCAGCCTTCCCGAGACCGCCGCCCTGGCGAGCTCCGGTCCGCCGGCCGCTGCCGTCGGCATCGCGTCGGGCGCGCACGCGGACACCGCGAGCGCGACGGCGGCGGCGGTCAGCCACTCTCTCTTCTTCATGCTGTTACTCCGCGGATCGAGGGGGAAAGGTGGGCGGGTGGAGCCGGCTCCGGAGGACGGCGCGGTTCGGATGATGGGGGGATCTGGACACAGGCCGTCCGGAAACAATTGACGGCAATGCGAATACCGCCGCACCGGGGGGCGCGGCGGCGAAGGAACCTGCTGGGGCTGCGGTGTTTGCGCGGGAACGGGGAGCAGCGGGTGCCGTCCGGCCCTGTGCCGAAACGAATCACCCGTACCACTTCGCGACATTAGAAAGCGGATAGCCTCCGGAAGGCGAGGACGGCCCGCCGCGACACGACCGCCGTGGTCACGCGTCCGCCCGAACGAGTGCGCGCGGCGGGTCGCTCCGCGGGGCGGACAAGCACGGGGTAGAAAGGAGACGATGCACCGGGGTCCGCGCGAAGGAGCGGGTCTCCGGCTCCGCGCGTCACGCCAGCCAGGCCGCCGCCGCGGTGCCCGCCAGCGTGGCGAACAGCAGCACCGAGCAGCCCGTGCCGGGCTCGCGGGCGATGACGTCGCCGAACGCGCCGGCGGAGGCGAGGAAGGTGACGTCCGTGGCCGTGACGTCCACGGACTGCACGCTGATGACCGCCCCGGGCGAAAGGGTGGCCTTCTCCGGGGCCAGCTCGTCCAGGACGTCCTTGCGGACCGCCGCCGTGATCTCCTGCGAGAGCACCGCCTCCACCTCGCCGCGGACGTTCGCCTCGATCAGAGGGCCGAGCGCGCTCAGCGCCCCGGCCAGGACGGAGTCCAGCGGCTTGCCGGTGCTCGTCACGAAGAAGCTGAGGACCGGGTCGCGGATGGCCGCCCTGACGACCAGCGAGGTGTCGAAGGGATCCGTCGCCGGCAGCAGACGCAGCACGCCCGTGTACCGGAACGCGAACGGGCCGGGAGGAGGTGGCGGCGGGGGGACCGGGGGGAGGGGGCCGGGCGGGGTCACGGCGGGCGGCGGCGGCAGCGGCCCGGTGTAGATGCCCGCCGCCGTGAAGGACAGCGTCGTGCTGTCCAGCGGGTTCGCGCTGATCATCACGCGGGCCAGCGTGGCCCCGGCGAACGTCCTGGGTCCGGTCTCCGCCATGCGCTGCTGGACCTTCGCGTCGAGGTCGGCGATGGTGCGCACCTCCGGTCCCGGGGCGATGATGCCGATCCGCCCGTTCGGGTTCTGCGGGGACGGCGCGGGCAGGTCCTGCAGCGTTCCCGAGCGGAAGAACGGGCCGTCTCCCGGGCGGCTCACGTCCCACACGGAGACGGCGATGGCCCGGCCGTCCGCGTCCAGCCCCTCGTCCTCGATGGAGAATGGCTCCAGCGTCGGCGACTCGGGGACGGAGACGCGGCGGTCGATCGGGAACGGCGCCAGGCCGCTCCCGTCCTCCGTGGGCGGCGTCGCGAAGCGCGCCTGCAGCCGCAGCTCGAGGCTGAGCGGGGTGTCGCCGCGGCCGAACGACAGGATGCTGAAGTGGCTGGTGTACATCGTCCCCTCCCGGCTGGGGGGAATTCCGCGAACCGTGCCGGCCCGGCTTCACGACCGCATGGATAGGGCGGAAACGTGCGGGACGCAAGGAAAACGACGTAGCGGCAGGCGTGGGCGGCCCGCGGCGCTCCTGGCGAAGAAGGTAGGATCAGCGCGCGCCGGCGGGGCGGACGATCACGTGGTGGATGCCGGGCGGCCCGGGGACGACCTCCGGCGCGCCGCCGTCCAGGCGCGCGACGGCGCCGGCCAGCGCGCGCGCCTCCGCCGGCGTGAGCGCGGCGCCGGGGCGCGAGAGGGTGTGGTGGCGCACGCCGTCCGCGGCGCCGCTGGAGAGCCGCACGCCCAGCGAGGTGCGGGCGACGGGCACCGGCCCCTGCCCCTGCCCCACCGCGGGGGCCGCGGCCAGCAGCCGCGCCAGCTCGTCCAGGTGGCGGGGGTGCAGCAGGCGGTGCCGTCCCCCGTCCATCCGGCGCCGCAGCGCGACGGCGGCCATGGCCAGGGCGATGGCGGGGCCCGCGGCCACGTGCCACGCCGCGAGCGGCAGCCATCCCCCCAGCTCCGCCGCGCCCACGCCGCAGGTGAGCGCCAGCGACAGCCACTGCGCCTGCGAGAAGCCCGCGTGGTAGGGCCGGTCCGTGTCCCCGCGCGCGAACTCGAAGAGGAAGCGGCCCACGTCGTAGGCCACCACGTACCAGGCGAAGGCCGCGCCCGGCGGGGCGCCGCGCAGCACCATCGCCGCGCCGGCGACCACCGCCGCGGCCACCCAGGCGGACTCCACGAGCTGCACCGGGAACAGGCGCACGCCCGTCCAGTGCGCCGCCATCCCCGCGCGCGCGTGCTCCGGGCGGTAGCGCACGCCCCACGGGTGCGGGCGGCCGTGGCAGCACCCCACCATCAGGCATCCCACCCGCCCGCAGGCCAGGAAGGCGCCCACCCCCAGCGCCGCGGCGTCCAGGCACGGGAGCACGGGCAGCCCCATCGCCCACGCCGCCAGGCCGGTGGCCAGGAGGATGGCGATCTCCTGGTGATAGTAGACCAGCTTCTCCCGGCCGATGGC
>DASTLD010000263.1:0-4043 GCA_035715345.1 Longimicrobium sp. | reverse complement strand
TGGAACCGTCCGGCGGGCCCAGGATGCCCGCCAGGTGCAGCTGGTCGATGATGCGCGCCGCGCGCCCGTAGCCGATGCGCAGCCGGCGCTGCAGCAGCGACGTGCTTCCGCCCTGGTGCTGGATGCACAGCTCCGCCGCCTGCCGGAACAGCTTGTCGCGCTCGCCGGGCTCCTCGTCGGCCTCCAGCTCGCCCGTGTCCTCCTGCGCGCGCACCTCGTCCAGGATGTTGGCCTCCGTGCTGGTGCCCGGGTCCACCCCGCGGGCCAGCGCCTCTTCGCGCCGGATGCGGGCCTGCTCCCGGTACCACTCCATCAGCTGCTCCGTCTCCTCCGTCGACAGGTACGCGCCCTGGATGCGCACGGGCTCGCTCGACGCCGGCGGCAGCATGAGCATGTCGCCGTTGCCCAGCAGCGCATCCGCCCCGTTCTGGTCCAGGATCGTCCGGCTATCGACCTTGGACGACACGCGGAAGGCGATGCGGCTGGGGAAGTTGGCCTTGATCAGGCCCGTGATGACGTTCACCGACGGGCGCTGCGTGGCCAGGATCAGGTGGATGCCGATGGCGCGCGCCTTCTGCGCCAGCAGCGCGAGCGGCTTCTCCACGTCGCCCTGCACGGTCATCATCAGGTCCGCCAGCTCGTCGATGATGACCACGATGTACGGCAGCGGCCCGGCGCGGTACAGCCAGCGGTCCGGGTCGCCCTCGTCGCCCTCCGGCTCGGGGGTGCGGACGACGGCGCCCTCTTCCAGGCGCTTGTTGAAGTCCTGCAGGTTGCGCACGCCGTTGACGCTCAGCAGCGCGTAGCGGCGCTCCATCTCCAGCACCGCCCACTTGAGCACGGCGGCGGCGTCGTTGTTGTCCGTCACCACCGGGTGCCGCAGGTGCGGCAGGTCGTTGTACATGCTCAGCTCCACCATCTTGGGGTCCACCATCAGAAAGCGGAGGGTCCCCGGCGTGTGGCGGTAGATGAGCGAGGTGATGATGGTGTTGACGCAGACGGACTTGCCGCTGCCGGTGGCGCCGGCGATCAGCAGGTGCGGCATGCGGGCCAGGTCCACCACCACCGGCTTGCCGGCGATGTCCTTGCCCAGCGCCAGCGGGAGCTGCGCCTTGCTGGAGCGGAACTGGGATGACTCGATGGTCTCGCGAAAGTAGACCATCTCCGGCGCGGGGTTGGGCACCTCCACGCCCACGGCGCCCTTGCCGGGGATGGGCGCCACGATGCGCACGGACGGCGCGCGCAGGGCCAGCGCCAGGTCCGCCTCCAGGTTGGCGATGCGGGCCACCTTGACCCCCGGCGCCGGCGCGATCTCGAACTGGGTGACGACGGGCCCCGTCGTCATCCCCACGATCTCGCCCTCGATCTTGAAGGTGGCCAGCTTGTCGATCAGCACCTGGCCCAGCCGGTCCAGCGCCTCGCGGCTGCGCAGCTCGTCGCGCGGGGGCGGGGCGGCCAGCAGCGGCGTGGTGGGCAGGTCCGTGGAGAACGGGTCGCCGCTGTCCTCCGGGAGCAGCTCCACCTGCTCGCCGGCGGTGCCGCGGCGGGCGGGGGCCTTCGCGGGCGCCTTCGCCTTCACCGGCAGCGGCGGGGGCGCGGCGCCGTCCGCCACGGTCGCGTCCGGATCGGCCGGCGGGGGGGCGATGGCATCGTCGTCCGCGTCCACCCACCAGTCCGGCGGCCCGCCCCCATCGTCGTCCCCCGCGGCGAAGCGGTCCTCGTCGTCCAGCAGTTCCACCTCGCCCGGCGGCGCGTCGTCGCGGGTGCGGCGGGGCAGCAGGGCCAGCGGGCTGGGCAGGGCGATGGCGGGGACCGCCGCGGCGGCTTCCCTGGCACGGGTGACGGCGAAGCGGCCGCCGTGGAAGGCGCTCCGCAGCGGGTTCCACCCCACCGTCGCGACGCACAGGGCGGCGAAGAGGAAGAAGAGGACGATGGCGGCGCCCACCTGGCCCAGCCCCATCGCCAGCAGCTTGGCGAAGGCGGCGCCCAGCCACCCCGTGGCCCGCTGCGTGGGGTCGCCCGCGGTGCCGCCCAGCACGGAGATGCCCGCGGGGACGATGGCGGCCAGGCCGGCCAGCAGCGCCGTCCAGCGCACCGCCGTGCCCTGCCCCAGCCGCCGGAAGCAGAACGCGCCCCACGCCGCCGCGATCAGCGGCAGCGCGACGGCGCCGACGCCCAGGAAGCCGACCGCCGCGTCCTCGATGTGGCGCCCGGCCCAGCCGACGGCGTTGCCGTCCTCCGCGCCGCCGACGAGCGCGAGCGGAAAGAGCGCGAGCGCCACCAGCAGGGCCAGGGCCAGCAGGCCCAGGCCCCACAGCTCGCGCCGCTGCCGGTCATCCAGCGAAAACATGGGGGACTTCAGGGGCTCACGGGAGAGGGTCCGCCGCGGCGGACGGGAGAGCGCCGCCCCCGCCGCCGCAGCGCGCGCGGCGGGGAACACCTGGCTGTGAAGATAGCGCGCAAGCCGCGCGCGGCCAACGGTGTACGCGCGTCAGGCCGGGGCGGGCCTGGCGGCCAGGGTGAGCTGCCGGTCCTGCAGGACGGGCACGATGCGGTGGCGGTCGCGGCGCGCGCAGAGCTTGAGGTCCGCCGCCAGGCCGGCCTCCACGATCTGCCGCCCGGCCGCCGTGCGGGGAAAGAGCGCGCCGGGGTCGGGGAACTCGCGGGCCAGCGCCATGGCGGCGTGGGCCCCGTCGTTCAGCTCCCACTCGTCGTCGGGCAGCGCCTTCATGACCGCCTCGGCGAGCTGCCCGGCGCAGACGGCGTCCTCCAGCCCGAAGTGGCGGTCGCGGCCGGCGCAGAGCAGCACCGGCTCCGCGCGCGCCTCCGCCAGCTCGCGCACCAGCGCGGAGAAGTTGGCCCAGGCGCCCACCAGCACGCGCTCCGCGCCCGCCGCGGCGTTGAGCGCGCCGGTGCCGTTGGTGGTGCTCATCACCACCACCTTGCCCTTGACCTTGCCGCGGGTGAACTCCGACGGCGAGTTGCCCAGGTCGAAGCCCTCGATGCGCAGCGCCTTGCGCTCGCCCGCCAGCAGCACCTCGTCGCGGCCCAGGGTGTTGGCCAGGCGCAGCGCCTCCTCGATGGACGCCACCGGGTAGACGGCGCGCGCGCCCGCGGCCAGCGCCTCCACGACGGACGTGGACGCGCGCAGCACGTCCAGCACCACCACGGTGCGCTCCGCGATGTCGCCCGGCGCCAGCTCGCCCGGGGTCAGCAGCACGTCCAGGCGCATGCTCACCCGGCCCGCTCCGCCATCCACCGCTCCAGGAACTTGGTGTCCACCTGGCCGGCGATGAAGTCCGGGTTGTCCATCACCTGCTGCAGGAAGGGGATGGTGGTGTGCACGCCCTCGATGACCGTCTCCTGCAGCGCCCGCCGCATGCGCGCGATGGCCTCGTCGCGGGTGGTGGCGTGGACGATGACCTTGGCCAGCAGCGAGTCGTAGAACTGCGGCACGCGGTAGCCGCCGTACACGTGCGTGTCCACCCGCACCCCCGGGCCGCCGGGCGCGTGGAAGACGGTGACCGTGCCGGGGGACGGGGCAAAGTTGCGCGCCGGGTCCTCGGCGTTGATGCGGCACTCGATGGCGTGGCCGCGCAGGGTGATGGGCCGCTCGGGGATGGAGAGCGGCAGCCCGCCCGCGGCGCGGATCTGCTCCTTGACCAGGTCGAAGCCGGTGCACATCTCCGTGACCGGGTGCTCCACCTGGATGCGGGTGTTCATCTCCATGAAGTAGAACGAGTCGTCCTCGTTCAGCAGCATCTCGATGGTGCCCGCGCCCACGTAGTCGATGGCCTTGGCGCCGCGTACCGCCGCCTCGCCCATGCGCATGCGCAGCTCCTCGTCCAGCGCGGGCGAGGGAGCCTCCTCCACCAGCTTCTGGTGGCGGCGCTGGATGGAGCAGTCGCGCTCGCCCAGGTGGACGATGCGTCCGTGGCTGTCGCCCAGGATCTGGAACTCGATGTGCCGCGGGCGCGCCAGGTACTTCTCGATGTAGACGCGGTCGTCGCTGAAGGCGGCCGCGGCCTCGTTGCGCGCCATGG
>DASTLD010000262.1:0-5815 GCA_035715345.1 Longimicrobium sp. | reverse complement strand
GGCACCGGTGGACACCGAGACGACTCGCCTCGACGCGGGGACGGCGCCGGCGGCGACGGCCGAGATCCTGGACGGTCTCAACGACCTGCTCCAGCTCGACCACGACGCCATCGGCGCGTACGAGATCGCGATGGAAAAGCTGCACGACCGCGACCACGCGGCCCAGATCGCAGGCTTCCGCCGCGACCACGAGCGCCACATCCGCGAGCTGAACGAGCTGATCGCGGAGTTGGGCGGCACCCCGGTCAACCAGCCCCACATGACCGGCCCGTTCAAGCTGGCGCTGCAGAGCCTGGGTGCCCTGGCCGGCGACAAGGGCGTGCTGATGGCGTTCCGCACCAACGAAATGGCGGTGCGCGCCAAGTACGACAGCTACGCCGCCAAGGCCAACCTGTGGCCCACCAGCATCAAGCGCATCATCGACCGCTGCGCGCTGGACGAGGAGCGGCACTACGCCTGGGTGGCGGACCTGCTGAGCCGCATGGGCGTGGGCCTGGGCGGCGGCGCCGGCGCGGAGGACAAGATGAACGCGGCCCGCGAGCGCGCCAACACCGTGGGCGGCACCCTGGACCAGCTCAGGGACCGCGTTTCCGACGTGGCCGGCACCGTGCGCGACCGCCTGTCCGGGCCCGTGGGCGCGGTCACCAACCGCATCTCGGGGCTGATGGGCGGGCAGCACGAGGACGACCTGCACAGCGGCATGGGCGGCGGCCCGACCGTGGTGGACGGCGTGCGCGACCGCGTGCAGACCGTGGCCGCGGGCGCGCGCGGGGCGGGGGAGAGCTTCGAGGACTTCTACAACGAGCGCCCGCTGCAGGTGCTGCTCCTGGCCGGCATCGCCGGCTTCATCATCGGCCGCATGCTTCGCTAGGAGGACGACCCATGGCTGACGTGAACAACCCCGGCGAGGACCGCACGCTGCCCGACGTGGCCTGGACGGACGCCGACCCCGCGATGGCCCCGCGCACCGTGACGGACGCGGACCACCTCCTGCCCGCGCGCACCCACGCGGCGCCGGTGGGAACCATCGGCGCGCTGGACGACCCGGACCTGGCCCGCGCGCAGATCGAGGCCACGCGCGCCCGCATGTCGGGGACCATCGAGGAGATCGAGGCGCGGCTGGCCGCCAAGAAGCAGGAGCTGCTCCAGAAGAAGGAGGAGCTGACCGGCCGCCTGGACGTGATGCGCCCGGTGCGCGAGAAGGTGCGCGACAACTCGTGGGCGGCGCTGGGCGGCGTGTTCGCGGCCGGGCTGCTGCTGGGCTACCTGACCGGCGGCGGCGACGAGGACGAGGCGCGCCCCGCGGTGCGCGAGTTCAGCGGCTACGAGCACCGGCCCGGCCACGAGGAGTGGCAGGAGCGCGCGCGCACCTGGGAGAACCGGGCGCGCCGCCTGATGAACGTGGCCAGCGAGCAGGAGGTGGAGCTGGAGCGGCTGCGCGGCGGCCCGCGCAGCGAGCGCTACACGCTGCTGGACCGCGTGCGCCCCAGCCGCCGCCGCGAGCGCCGCCTGCGCGACGCGCTCTCCGACGGCCTGGCGGAGGGGCTGGCGGACGTGGTGGAGCTGGAGGTCACCACGACCACCACCACGCGCGGCGGCTACGACGGCATGCCGCTGCACGACGCCGACAGCCAGCCCCCGCGCGACGAGGAGCTGCGCGGCGGCCCGTACCAGCGCGATCCCATCCCCTCGCCCACCTGACGGACCGGAACCACCGGGCCGAGGGGTCTTTAGCGGGGCGCCGGGCAGTCTGCCGGCGCCCCGTTTTCATCTCCCCTCCGCCGTCCTACCTTCCCGCCCGTCCGCAATCGTCCCGAATCCCCCCGGCACCCGGTCCGTGAAGATCACCCCGCGCGCCGCGCTCGGCTCGCTGTTCGTCCTGGCCATGGCGGCGCTCTGCATCCGCCTGGGCTTCTGGCAGCTTGCGCGGCTGGAGCAGCGCCGGGAGCGCAACGCCGCCGTCCGCGCCGCCGCCGCGCTGCCGCCGCTGCCGCTCGACGCGGCGACGGCGCGCGCCCTGTCCGCCGATCCCCCCCCGCACGCGTGGCGCCGCGCGAGCGCGTCCGGCCGCTGGGACCACGCGCGGGAGATGGTGCTGCGCGGCCGCTCGCGCCAGGGGCGGCCCGGCGTGCACCTCGTGACCCCGCTGCTGCTGGGCGATGGGGGCGTGGTGATGGTGAACCGCGGCTGGGTGCCCGCCCCGGACGGCGCCACCGCGGACACGCGCGCCCTGCACGGCGAGAAGGCGGCGCGCATCGACGGGGTGATGCAGGAGATCGCGGCCGCGGGCGATGCGGGGATGGCGCCGGGCGCGGCGGGGCGGGACACCACCTGGCAGCGCCTGACGCTCCCCGCCGTCCGCGCGCGGATGGGGGAGCGGGTGTTGCCCCTCGTCCTGCAGCGCCTGCCGTCCGGCGGGGGCCAGGCGCCGCCCATCCCCGTCCCGTTGCCGGAGCCGGGGGAGGGGAACCACCTGAGCTACGCGGTGCAGTGGTTCAGCTTCGCGGCCATCGCGCTGGTGGGGCTGGCGATTCTCATCGCCCGGGGAAGGAGGGGGCGCGGAGAGGCGCAACCTCCGGGCGGATAAGGTACTTATCTTGCACGCCCGCGACCTCCCTGTCCCGCGGCGCGGGACGGTGTCAGGCCGGCCGAGGGATGGCCGGGGCAGTCGACTCGAACCGGGAGGTATGGAGATGGCTCGCTACGGACGGGACTACGGCCAGGACCGCTGGAACCTGGGCGGCGGCTATGGCGGAAGCTGGGCCGGCGGGCGGAGCGCGCGGGGCGGCGGCGAGTACGGCGGCATGGGCTCGGACGCGGGCTACGGCGGCGGCTCGCAGGCGTACGGCGGCCACAGCGGCTTCGGCTCCGGCGGCGGCGCCTACGACAACGACTTCGGCGGCGGCTACCGCGGCGGCATGAACGCCGGCGGCGGGGGCACGGTCGGCGGCGGTGGCGGCTACTACGGCGGCTACGGCTACGGCAGCCCGGGCTACACCGGCGGAGGGTACGGCGGCTCGTACGGGGCCAGCGGCGGCGGGGGTGGCTACGGCGAGGGCGGCTTCTCGCCGGGCGGCAGCGGGTACGGCGGCGGCAGCCAGAGCGACTGGGGCGGCGGCCGCGGCGGCTACGGCTACGGCGGCGGCACCTCGGGCGGCTACGGCGGCTACGGGTACGGCGGCGGCTCGGGCGGGGGGATGAGCGGCAGCTGGGGCGGCGGCCAGTCGTCCGGCGCCGGCGCCATGGGCGACGAGCTGCGCCGCACGCGCGCCGCGGACGTGATGACGGAGAACCCGGAGACCGTCACGCCCGACACCACGCTGGCGGACGCCGCGCGCAAGATGCGCGACCTGGACGTGGGCATCATCCCGGTGGTGGACGGCGAGACCAGCCGTCGCCTGCGCGGCGTGCTGACGGACCGCGACATCACCATCCGCGCGGTGGCGGAGGGCAAGGACGCCATGCAGTGCAAGGTGTCCGAGGTCATGACCACCGAGGTGGAGACCTGCAACAAGAACGACACGCTGCGCGACGTGCTGGGCGTCATGGAGCGCGAGCAGGTGCGCCGCGTGCCGATCACGGACCGCGAGGGGCGGCTGGTGGGCATCATCGCCCAGGCGGACGTGCTGACGGACGTGAACTCGCACAACGCGGAGCACCACGTCACGGACACGCTGGAGACCATCTCCCAGCCCAGCCACCGCACGGGCGGCCGGCCCAGCCAGGGCCGCGGCACGATGGGCAACGGCGGGTGGTCGGCGTCCGGCCGGAGCGGCACCGACCTCTGATCGGAACGCTCTGGAGCACGGAGGGGAGGCCCGCGCAGGGCCTCCCCTTTTGTTGTCTCACGCAGAGACGCAGAGAACGCATAGAAAAGAATGAGGGATTTCCGCTTCAGCCCTCTGCGTCTCCGCGTCTCTGCGTGAGGTTTTTCAGTTCTCGCAGCGCCGCAGAAGCGGAGCCCGGGCCGGTTCCGGCGCGGCAGTGCGTCACATGCAGCCGGCATAGCAGGTGAACTGTTCCACACGGGTCTCGATCTCGCAGAAGCACCCCGGGTCTTCGGATCTGCTCTCGCACTCCGGGGCGCAGTTCGAATAGATCGAGCCCAGCCCGCGGACGGTCCCACGCTGCCCCGCCTCGACTTCCTCCGTGGCGAACTCCTCGACCTGCAACGCCTCGACGTCCAGCTTCAGCTTGCGCATCGGAACCTCCGGTGTGTGGCTGGGGAAGGCACCTCCTGACGTCCTGAAAGATGCGCATTGATCCGCATTCCGCAAGGTGCACGCACACATTGTGGCGGAACAAGGAATTCCAACTGAAAAAGCCTCACGCAGAGGACGCGGAGGTTCAACGGAGAGGACGCAGAGAACGACAAATCAGCTCTCCGCGTCCTCTCTGTTAAACCTCTCTTTTTCCTCTGCGTGATGCTTTTTTCAGTTGTTGAACCGCCGCAGCACGAGCGTGGTGTTGGCCCCGCCGAAGCCGAAGGAGTTGCTGAGGACCACGTCCAGCTCCGCCTTGCGCGCGGTGTTGGGCACGTAGTCCAGGTCGCACTCCGGGTCGGGGTCGGTCAGGTTGATGGTGGGCGGGATGACGCCGTCGCGGATGGCGAACACGCTGATCCCCGCCTCGATAGATGCGCTGCCCCCCAGCGCGTGCCCGATCATCGACTTGATGGACGACACCGGCACCCGGTCCGCGTGCGCCCCGAAGACGGAGCGGATGGCGCGCGTCTCCGCCGTGTCGCCCACGGGAGTGGAGGTGCCGTGCGCGTTGATGTACGTCACCGCTTCCGGCGCGATGCCGGCGCTGCGCAGCGCGCGCTTCATGGCCAGCGCGGCGCCCTCGCCGTTCTCCGGCGGCGCGGTGATGTGGAACGCGTCCGCGCTCATCCCGAAGCCCAGCACCTCCGCCAGGATCGGCGCCCCGCGCGCCCGCGCGGACTCCAGCTCCTCCAGCACCAGGATGCCGCCGCCCTCGCCGTGCACGAAGCCGCTGCGCTTCGAGTCGAACGGCCGCGACGCCGTCTCGGGCGAGTCGTACTGCGTGGCCAGCGCCCGCGCCGCCGCGAACCCGCCGAAGGAGATGGGCGTCAGGCACGCCTCCGTGCCGCCCGCGATCATCATCTTCGCGTCGCCGCGCTGGATGGCATGGAAGGCCTCGCCGATCGCGTGGTTGCTGCTGGCGCAGGCGGAGACGGGGGCGTAGCTGGGCCCCTGCGCGCCGGTGCGGATGGCCACCTGCCCGGACGCCAGGTTGATGATGCTGGCGGGGATGAAGAACGGCGACACGCGCCCCAGCCCCTTCTCCCGGCTGGCGTCCGCGGTCTCCATGATGGAGATCAGCCCGCCCATGCCGGAGCCGATGATGGTCCCCGTCTCCTCCGGCTCCGGCACCGGCCCCAGGCCGCCCAGGCCGGCGTGCTCCAGCGCCTCGTGCGCGGCCACCATGGCGTACTGGATGAACCAGTCCATGCGCCGCGCGTCCTTGCGGTCCAGCACCGGCTCCGGGGCGAAGTTCTTTACCTCGCCGGCGATGGCGATCTCGGGCGCGATGCCCGGGAGCTCGCACTTGGTGAGCGGGCCCACGCCGGAGCGGCCGGCCTGCATGGCCGCCCACGTCTCCGCGGCGCTGTTGCCCAGCGCCGTCACCATGCCCACGCCCGTTACCACGACCCTGCGATTGGCCATGTTCCGCGATTCTGGTCCACATCAACGGCGGGCGGAACCCATCGCCCACCCCTGTCTCTCATCCGTCCTGATCGAGCGGGGCGGCCTGCCTCTCATGCGCGGAGGGGGGGGGGGGGGGGGGGGGG
>DASTLD010000261.1:0-3066 GCA_035715345.1 Longimicrobium sp. | reverse complement strand
CTGCCCAGCTTGCCAAGCGAGCTGCTGCGCCGAGGGGATGACCTGCGCAAACGCCTGCTGGAGCGACCACGGAAGCGGATTGCACAACTAGCTGGAACCATTTGCGTTACAGCTATAAGTTAACGCCAATGGGGGCCGGGGGTGGGGCCTCCCGCGGTAGAAGGCGGCCCCCGCTCTCCGCCCGCGCGCCACACCCATCCCCACGGCCAGCCATCGCACTTCGTACCTCGTACTCCGTACTTCGTACTTCGCACTTCCGCACTCACGCACTTCCGCACCGCCGTGCCGCGGCTTACTTTCCGCTGTCCACGTCCCGACCCGCCGACCCGGCAGCGCAACCTCCCGCATGACCGACCCGCATCCGCACGGCGGCGCCGCGGAGCCCGGCCTTCCCGCGCCCACCTTCTTCGACCCCTCGTTCGAGCGCCTGCCCGCCCCCGTGGCGGCGGAGACGAACGCCGAGGGGCCGCTGCTGCTGGTGTTCGACCCGCGCGCGGACCACGAGTGGCTGGCGGACGCCGCCGTCGCGCTGGCCACCGGCTGGCAGGCCACCGGGCGCCGCACCGTGCTCGCGGACCTCTCGCTCGACGACCCCTTCCTGGGCGACCGCCTGGGCATGCCCAGCCAGGAGGGCATCGTCGACATCTTCCTCTACGGCGCCTCGCTGGCCCGCTCCGCGCGCGTGGTGCCCGGCCGCGGCTTCGTGCTCATCAGCGCGGGCACCTTCACGGAAGACTCCACCGCCATCCTGCGCCACCCGCGCTGGGAGCAGCTCGTCAGCGGCTTCCGCAGCACCGGCGCCGCGCTGCTGCTCTTCGTGCCCGCGGACGCGCCGGCGCTGGACGCCATCGCCCGGCACGCGGGCGAGGCCATCCTGCTGGGCGGCGACGGCGTGGCCCGCGACGCCGCGCTCCCGCTGGCCCTGGCCGGCGTGCGCGTGCGCGCGCACCTGGCGCCCCCGCGCGGCGTGGCCGCTGCCGCGGCGCTGGCGTCGCCCCGGCCCGGTGCGTCCCCGGTCCCGCCGGCGGGGCGCTTCCCGGAGCCGGAGCCGGGGCAGCCGTGGACGCAGCCCGCCGGCACCGCCGCCGCGGCCGGGGCCGCATCGCCCCCCGCGGCCGCCGTCCCCGTGCCCGAGCCGGGGTGGGAGGAGCCGAAGCCCGCCAAGCGCCGGCGGGCCGTATCGCCCCTGCTGCTGTTCCTGCTCCTGCTGGCGCTGGCGGCCGCGGCGCTCTGGTTCGGGCCGCAGTACGTGGAGGGCTTCCCCGACGTGGTGCCGGCCACCCTGCGGGGGACGGCGCAGGCGGAGGCCGCGCCCGCGCCGAGGCGCTCCGGGCCGGTGGCGGCCGCGGGCGAGGAGCTGCCGTACTCGGTGCAGGTCAGCAACTACCAGTCGGCGCAGGAGGCGGCGGCGTTCATCAGCGAGCAGTCGCGCCGCTTTCCCGAGGCGCAGTTCTTCGTGGTGCCGGAGGAGCAGGGCGGCATGCTCTGGTACAAGGTGATGGCCGGCATGGTGGGCGACACCACCGCCGTGCTGGCGCTGCGCGACCGGCTGCTGGAGGCGGACGTGGCCGACGAGGAGGTGGTGGGCGGGCGATACGACCTGGTGCAGCGCCGCCCGCTGGCCTTCGAGCTGGGCGAGTTCCGCGACGCGGAGGCGGCCCGTGCGCGCGCCCGCGAGCTGTCCGGCCGCGAGATTCCCGCGTACGTCTCGCCCGTGCCGTACACGGACGGTACGGAGCGGTGGAAGGTGTACGCGGGCGCCTTCCCCGATTCCACCCGCGCGGAGGCGCTGCGCCGGACGCTGGCCGCCGCCCGCCTTCCCACCCGGCTGGTGGCGCGCGCCGGCCGGCCCCCCGCCGCGCCGAAATGAAGCTCCGCTCCCTCCAGCTTCACGGCTTCAAGTCCTTCCCCGACAAGACGGTGCTGGAGCTGCGCGACGGCGTGACCGCCATCGTTGGCTCCAACGGCTGCGGCAAGTCCAACACGGCCGACGCGGTGCGCTGGGTGCTGGGCGAGACGCGCGCGGGCGCGCTGCGCAGCGCCAAGATGGAGGAGGTCATCTTCCAGGGCACCATCCGCCGCCGCCCGCTCAACTACGCGGAGGTCTCGCTCGTCTTCAGCAACGAGGACGGGCAGGTGCCCATCCCGCAGTCGGAGATCGAGATCACCCGCAAGGTGTTCCGCGAGGGCGGCAGCGAGTACTCGCTCAACCGCACCTCCTGCCGCCTGCGCGACGTCCACGACCTGCTGCGCGACACCGGCCTGGGCTCCGACGCCTACTCGATCATCGAGGCGGGGATGATCGACGCCATCCTGAGCGAGAAGCCCGACGAGCGGCGGGCCATGTTCGAGGAGGCCGCCGGCATCGGCCGCTACAAGGACCGCCGCAAGACCGCCCAGCGCCGGCTGGAGGCGGCGGAGGTGGACCTGGCGCGCCTGAACGACCTCGTCGCCGAAGTCGAGTCGAAGGTCCGCACCCTTGCCCGGCAGAAGCGCCGCGCCCAGCGCCACGCGGAGCTGCAGGCGCGGCGGCTGGACCTGGAGGTGGCCCTGGCCCGCGCGGACGTGGACGCGCTGACGGAGGCGCTGGGCGACGGCGCCCGCGCGCTGCGCGAGCTGGAGCGCGAGGCGGGCGACGCCGCCACCGAGCGGACCACGGCGGAGGCGGTGCTGGAGGAGCGGCGGCTGGAGGCGGCGGAGCTGTCGCGGCAGCGCGGGGTCGTCGCGGCGCGGCTGGAGGAGGTGCGCCGCGCGCTGGACACCCGTGAGCGCGAGATCCTGCTGGCCGACGAGCGCCGCACGCACGCGGAGATGCGCATCCAGCAGCTGGTGCGCGAGCGCGCGGAGCTGGCGGAGCGCGCCACGCAGCTCGACGCGGAGGCCGCGCGCCTGGAGGGCGGCCGCGCGGACGCGGCCTCGCGCCTGGAGGGCATCCGCGAGCGGCTGGACGCGCGGCTGGAGCACAACGAGGCCCTGCGCGCCACCCTGGCCGCGCACCGCCAGGCCAGCGAGGCCGCCGCCGCCCGCGCCCGCGAGGTGGCGCGCGAGATCGCCGCGGCGGAGGGC
>DASTLD010000260.1:0-6431 GCA_035715345.1 Longimicrobium sp. | reverse complement strand
CGGTGCGCGCGGCCAGGCGGGTGCCGGCCTGGCGCCACATCTCCAGCACGAAGTCCGTGCTGCGCGCCACCACTGGCTCGCGGTTCTCGTCCGGCGTGCCCTTGTGGATCAGGTCGAACACCCACTTGCCCGCCGGCGTGGCCAGCACGCCGCTGAAGCCGGTGATGTCCGGGCCCATGGAGCCCATCACCGCGAAGCGCGACACGCCCTGGCCCAGCTTCTTTCCCCCCTGCATCGTGGGGAAGGCGGTGTCGTCCTCCACGGGGCCGGCGCGGCTCAGGAGCTGGTGCGCCTGGTCCGCCAGGAAGTGCACCCGGTAGTCCAGGTCCGTCAACGTGCCGCCGGCGCCCAGCTTGGCGTCCAGCCGGTCGCGCAGCTCCGCCAGGCGCTCGCGCGCCAGCAGCAGGACGGCCTTGTGGGTCAGGATGGCGGGCACGCGCGCGCTCCTTTCAGGCGGCCAGCGAGGCGGAGACGCTCACGGAGGCGCCGCCGCCCCCGCTGCCCGGCGCCGGCAGCGCGGCCTGCAGCCGCTCCAGCGCGTCGGTGGTGCGGTCCAGGCCGTCGTCCACCTGCGCGGCCAGGGCGTCAAGCGTGTCCAGCACGGGGGCCAGCAGCGCCTGCAGGTCCAGCGAGCGCAGCGCCGCCATGATCTCGTCGTAGATGCGGATGGGCTGCGCCAGCAGCGCCGCCGCGTCGAGCTTGTCCAGCACCCGCAGCGCGGTCTCGCGCAGGGCGTCCAGCACCTGGCGCACGGGCTGCAGCGGGTCGAAGTCCTGCAGCTCCTGCTGCAGCGCGGTGAACGAGGCCAGCTCCGGCGCCAGCAGGGTGCGCGGGTTGAGCGCCTGCACCTGTGCGCGGGCCTCGTCGTAGATGGCGGTGAGCGAGTCCAGGAAGGGCTGCAGGTCGACGGCGTCCACCAGCTCCGTCAGCCGGCTGACGCCTTCCTGCAGCGGGGCCAGCAGCGCGTCCACCAGCTCCGCCACCTTGCCGCGGATGGCCAGCGCGATGGGCACCAGGATGCCCGCCAGCCGCTGCGGCGTGGCGACGGCCAGGACGCGGCGGACGATGCCCTGCACGCCCTCCTCGAAGCCGGTGATGCCCAGCCGCTCCAGCACCGCGTGCACGAACTCGCGCAGCAGCGCCGCGGGGCTGAACGCCGCGCGCAGCCCGGACACCGTCACCTCCACCTGCGACAGGCCCGTGGCGCGCAGCGAGGCGCTCTTGGCCACCGCGCCGTCCAGCGCGGCCAGGTAGCGGGCGCGGTTGGCGTCCAAAAAGGCCAGCGACACGTCCGGCCGCACCTGCGCCAGCACCGGCTCCAGCGCGTCGCGGGCGGGGCCGTCCGGCAGCGCGGCCGCCGCGGCGCGCAGGGCGCTGGCGCGGCCGCCCAGCTCCGCCGCCAGCGCGCCCAGGTCCACGCCCGCCACCGCGTCGCGCGTGGCGGTGATGGCCGCCTGGATGCGCTCGCCGCGCAGCGACAGCGCCGCGTTCCCGTCGCCGCCGCCCAGCCAGCGCCACACCACGTGGAAGGCCTGCGGGTCCGTGCGCATCCCCGCGCTGGAGGCCAGCGACGCCACCAGGTCGCCGAAGGGCAGGGCCAGCACGCCGCCGCCGGCCGTGGCCAGGAAGGCGTCCGCGTCCGCCATCCCCCGGGCCAGGTAGGGCTCCAGCAGGGTGGGATCCAGCCTGGCCGCCAGCGCCTTGGCCTGGTCCGCCGCCCAGTCCAGCGACGGGCCCCACTCGTCCAGCCGGATCTCGCCCACGATGGCCTCGCGGGCGTCGTTCACGCGCTCCACCACGCCGCCCAGCAGCGCCTCGGGCGAGTACGGCTCCATCGCCGCCAGCACGGCCGCGAAGGCCTCGTCCACCGGCTGCAGCACCGCCTCCAGGTCGATCTCCGCCAGCGCGCCCTTGACCCGGTCCACCGCCTCCTGCAGCGGCTCCAGCGCCAGCGCGGGGGAGAGCTCCGCCACGCGCCCGCGGATGAGGTCGAACTGCGCGTTGATGGGCGCGATCAGGTTGCGGGGGTCGGCGTCGCGCACCACCGCCACGAGCTGCTCGTAGGCGTCCTGCACCTCGGCGACGGACTCCTCCAGCAGGGGGCGCACGGCGAACCGGCCGTCCTGGATCTGCAGCCACCCCTCCACCGTGTCCTTGACCCCCTCCACGTCGATGGCGCGCACGGGGGCCACGGCCGCGTCCAGCTCGCTCTTCATGCTGTCCGGCAGCAGGCCCAGCGGCAGCGCGCCGATCACGTCCGCGGTGGTGTCGATCACGTCCACCGTGGTGTCGAAGTAGGGGCGCATCTCCGCGGCGGCCAGCGCGGCCGCGAAGGCGTTCACGCGCTCCGCCACCTGGCCCACCACCTGGTCCAGGTTCAGCCCCTCGATGAAGTCCGCCGCCTCGCCCAGCAGCCGGTCCGCCTCCGCGCGGAAGGTGTCGATGGCCTGCTCCGCCTTGGCGAGCGCGCCGGTGACCTCCTCGGCCACCCTCCCCAGCGCCTCTTCCACGCGGGCCACCAGGTTGCGCACGAAGTCCAGCGCCTGCACCACCGGCCCCAGCAGGGTGTGGATGGCGTCGGCGATCTCGCCGATGGGCAGCGAGGCGATCACCTGCCGCACCTGCTCCAGCGCGCCGCGCACCGCCGCCGTCACCCGCTCCACCACCTCCGTCAGCGCGGCCAGCGGCGCCGTGGCCGTCTCGATGCCGCGGGTGATGGGGTCCGCGATGGGCGACAGGTCCAGCGCGGTGATGGCCGCCCCGATCTCCGCCGATTTGGACTCCAGCAGCGAGAGCAGCGCGTCCAGCCCCTGCGCGGGCGCGGCGGCCACGTCCACGTCCAGCCGCAGCGTGGGGGCCAGGTTGTCCACCACCGCGCGCACCGCGCGGCCCACGGCGTCCGTGTCCACCACGCGCAGCAGCTCCGCGCCGGCGCGCACGTCCGCCTCGATGCGCGCCACGTCGAAGTGCACCAGCGTGGCCTCGCCGAAGCCCATCCCCCGCGCCAGCAGGCCCTCGGTGGCGGCCAGGCGGGCGGCGGCCGCGGTCACCTCCGCGACGGCCTGCGCCTCCAGCCCCTCCACCTCGTCGGGCTCCGCGTCCGCCAGCGCCTGCAGCCGGCCCGCCGCGATCGCGAACGCGGCGCGCAGCGCCGCCAGCGTCCGCGCCACCTCGTCCGCGTCGAGCTGCGTGGCCATGATGGCGGTCAGCCGCTCGCCCTCCGCCAGCGTGCTCTCCAGCCCCAGCAGGGCGCCCAGCGCGCGCACGGTGGCAATGCCGGCCGGCACCATGCCCGCGACCGTCTCCGCCATGGGGCGCAGATCCAGGCCGCCCGCGGCCGCGCCGCGCACCAGCAGGTCCAGGACGGCGCGCGCCTCCGGCCGCTCCGCCAGCAGCGCGCGCAGCCGCTCCAGCGCCGCCAGGAAGTCGCCCTCCGGCGCCTCGTCCAGCGCCGTGCGCAGGGCGGCCAGCAGCGTGCGCACCTGGCCGGCCAGGTCGCCGGTGGTCACCTGCTCCACCAGGGTGATGGCGCCGGACAGCGGGCCGATCACGCCCGCCGGGTCGGGCAGCCGCCCCAGCAGCGCCGGCACCTGCGCGGACACGCTGCCCACCGCGCTGCCCACGCCCGACACCTCCACCGTGACGGTGAGCTCGGCTGAGCCGGACAGCTCGTCGTTCTCCACGGGCGGGGTGGCGTCGTGGAGGTCGGTGGTGGGCTGGGCAAGGCCGTCCAGCAGCCCGTCGAGCAGGCCGCTGAGGTCCAGGCGCGTGGAAAGGTCGGCGGAGAGGGGCAACGGCGGAGCGAGGGGCGCGGCTGGGGTGGACGGGTCCGCGCCGGGTCGGCCGGCGGGGGCGGCAGGGCTGCGCCCGCGGCGCCGGGTGGGCGCGCGGGGAAAATCCGCGGAAAACGGCGTGCTGCCGGGCGACGGTGCGGGCCGGGCGGCGGTGCTGCCGGACGGCGGGTCGTGCGGAGAAGGAACGGCGGGATGAAGGGTGCGGCGGGATGAAGGGTGCTGCCGGGCGACGGGTGCCGCGTGCGGGCGATGGCCGCGTGGCGGCGGGCGGGGCGGGGCCGGGCGGGGCACCCCCGGGGGCGGGGTGACGGGGCGGGGTCTCGTGCCGCTCGGGTGGACGGAGGGCGCAACAAACAGGCCGCATCCGTGCCTCCCGGCGTGCCGCGCGGGCAAACTCCTTCGCGCCGTGAGAGCTACGTCCGGTGGCGAAAAACGAGTGTTTGTATCTGATGAATCCGTCCACAGGGGAAACCATTCCTCACCTGAGACAGAAAGTCCCCGGCGTGGACGAGCGGCCGGGGACGATGCGGACATCTGCTGTGCGGCGCCTCCGCGCAGCGGACGCGTCGCAGGGCGGGGCGGCCCAGCCCGCATCCGCGCGGGGGCCGCCTGGCGAATGAATTCGCGGCAACGAAAACGTGAAGTCCGCCTGCGCGGACTGAACGGGGGAGTGCCGCGCGGGCGGCGCAGATCCGCGCATTTCCATGGTAGAGACCCCCCGCCGGGGCCGTCTCTACGGAGTCTGCCTTGCCACGGCGGGCGGCAACGCGCACCACCCTTCTCCCTCTCCCACGCAGTTTGTGGGAGAGGGACAGCGTGCGCGGCAGGACGCGACGACAGTCGCGCGCCTGCCGTGCACGCAGGGTGAGGGCCCCCGGCACGATTGACCTGCGTCGATCGCTCGTATAAAATACTCCTCACACGAGGAGGATTTATGCGAGAGCGACGCACCGGGCCTGGGGCCATCACCGTCAACGAGGCGGCTTTCGCCGCGGGGGTGAGCGTGAAGGCGGTGAACCAGGCCATCGATCGCGAGCACGTGGAGACGCGCGAGCTCCGGCGCGCCACGGACCGCGCCCGCCGCGGCGTGGGCGAGGGCGATGCCGTGTACCTGAGCGTGCGGCAGGTGCTGGCGCCGGAGGTCTGGCCGGAGCTGTACCGCTGGTTCCAGGGCAAGACCATCGCCGAGCTTCCGCGCCGGCTCCAGATGGGCTCGCTGGTGCTCGACCTGGAGCACGCCATCGACGAGGTGGAGATGCGCCTGCGGATGCTGGAGCACATGCGGGAGCGAGTGGAGACCGACCCCGAGGTCCAGGGGGGAGACCCCGTCTTCCGCGGAACGCGCACGCGGGTGTACTCCGTCGCGCGCAAGCTGGAGCTGGGGGCAACCGTGCAGGAGCTTCAGGAGGACTTTCCGCACCTCGGGGAGGATGACCTGGACCTCGCCGCGCAGTATGCCATGCTTTACCCGCCCCGTGGGCGTCCGCGGGGCACCTCGGCGGCCTCTCCGCGGAAGCAGCGCGGCCATGACGCGTGATCCAGTTCCTCATCGACGAGGACGTGACGCCCCGCCTGTGCCAGGTGGCGAACGCCCGTGGCTACGCCGCGTACCACGTTCAGTATCTCGACTGGAAGGGACGCGCCGACTTCGAGATCCTGCGCCGCATGGTAGAGGACGATCTGACGCTGGTGACGGGGAACTGGAAGGATTTCCAGCGTCTGCTGCGGCGTCAGGAGGTGCATCCGGGAGCCATTGCCCTCCCGGACGTGCCTCGCGCGCATCAGATCCGCCTCTTCGAAGCCGCCCTTGACCACATCGAAGCGACCGACCCGCCGCTGGACATGGTCAACCGTGCCCTCGTCTTGGCCGAAGACGGGCATCTGACGGTCGCTGAAATGCCCTGACGCAACCCACGGCAGGCAGCGACGCGCACCACCCTTCCACTCCCGCGCAGTTTGTGGGAGAGGGACAGCGTGCGCGGCAGGACGCGACGACAGTCGCGCGCCTGCCGTGCACGCAGGGTGAGGGCCCTACGGCGTGGTCTTCTGGTTCTGGACGCTTCGCACCGCCCCGGTGGGGCCGAACGCGGTCACCTCCAGGAAGCTGGAGACCACCGCCTCTCCCTGGAAGCTGACCGGCACGGAGAACACCACGCCGCCGTTCGCGATCGTGACCTGCGGGTCCGTGTTGAACTGCTGCGCCAGGTCCGTGAGCGGGAGGAACCAGAAGTAGTGCCCGTTCCACGGGGTGTTCAGCCCCGCCGCCGCCTTGCCCGTAGCCGTGACGGACAGCGTCGCCGCGGCGGTGACGGCCTCCTGGGTCACCACCATCGACACCGTTGCCTCCTCGTAGGTGGCCAGCGGGATCGGGAGCGACTGCGTCCAGGTGGTGTTGGGCGTCGCCCGGCTCGTGAGCGGCTGGGCAACGCCGGCGGGCCACGCCGGGCTCGCGGCGGCCACCCCCGGCGTGACGGCGGAGAGGTCCACCATGAATTTGGCGCCGGCGTACGCGGGGAACACCGGGGGCACCTCCACGGCCAGAGGCGGCCAGGGGATGCTGAGCGGCGCCTCCGGCAACGACCAGGTGAACATGTCCCCGGCCGGGTACGCATGGTCGAAGGTCTCGGTGGTGGGAGC
>DASTLD010000259.1:0-3696 GCA_035715345.1 Longimicrobium sp. | reverse complement strand
CTTGGCCGATACACCGCCTGCCACGGCAGAATGCCGTCGGGACTAAGGTCCAACTCTCTTATACGAACTTGAATGTGGCGATTTGAATGGGTGAGAATCCGCAGTGTGGTTGTATCTGAATGAGCAAGAACCAAGGCACGGATTGCGGCACGCACTCCGGCATCATCTACTTCGTTAGCACTCGTGATTAGCAGGCTAGCAACCCGGGACTTATAACGTGGGTTATTCCAAAAAACAGAGATGTTTTCGACTGCAGCCAATTTTGCTAGCGAAGAATTGGCTTCGCCAAGCATCTTTACGTTCGCCTCATAGCGCTCGGCCTCTTTGAAGAATGCTTCCTGCGCCCTTTGAGTTCGCTGGCTATCTGTGGTTGATTTTAATGTGGCGAGGGCAATCACGACCGCACCTAAAGAAGCAAATGTGCTCAGAAGCTGAAAGCCTTGAACGAGGGAAAAATGATTTTCTTCACGTTCCGCTTTTAGTGCTTCGGCTTTGAGTTTGCGCAGTTCCCAATCTTCGCCTTCTTCGGATGGGTTCGAGATAGTGGTCTCAGTAGGCATTGAGGTTCACTCGTCTGTTTACGATGTTGGAACTTAACACCACGATGTTGGTTGTTTGCCTGGGGTTGTTACACTTTAACATGAGGTTCGGTCGGGAGCAAAGTAAACTTTTGTGGTGTGAGTAAGTCTCTGGGGTATCTTTGTAATAAGCCCCGGTGCGAAGCTGGTGTACCCGATGACGCACTCCGCCGAACCTCAGTGGTGCTACAGACGTGGTGGGCGTCCGAGGTCCGAGCCTCGTTCCGCGTGGCCGCGTGGGCGGCAAGGGTGCAAGCTATGTAGATCTGAAATCATCGTCTTCACGGAGGGAGAGAAGACCGAAACCGTAACCTCGGAAGGGCGAAAGCAATTCACCGAAGGCGCTGAGGTTTCCAAAGAAGAGCCGCAGAGAACAGATCAGCTCTCTGCGGCTCTCCGTGAAACCTCTGCGACCTCTGCGTGAAATCAGAAGTTGCGGCTACAGCGTCACGTACTTCTCCAGGCGCGCGACCTCGGCCTCGTTGACGTACTTGCCGATCTCGCGCCGGAACTGCTCGATGTTGCGGTACGGGCGGTACTCCTCGAACTCGTGCTTCATCCGGTCGCCGATGCCCGGGATCAGCAGGATCTCGTCGCCCGAGGCCGTGTTCAGGTTCAGCGGCTTGAACACCCGCGCGTACACCTCGTCGCGCTGCTGCTCGGTGAGCCGGCCCGCCACCACGCGGTCGAAATCCAGCATGTTCGCGTAGGGCCGCCCGGCCACCACCTGGTCCGCCAGCGTCGCGTCGAAGTGCGGCATCGCCAGCAGCTCCTCGCGCGTGGCGGCGTTGGGGTCCAGCAGCGCGCCCGCCGGGGCGGGCGCGGCGGCGGGGACCTGCGTGTCCGCGGGCGCCGCCGCGGGGGCGGCCGCCTGCGCGGTGGTGTCCGGCGCGGCCGCGGCGTCGCCCTCGTCGCCCCCGCCGCTGGCGGCCAGGGCCAGCATGGCCGCGCAGGCGGCGGCGGAAAGCCTTCCAGCTCCGATCATCCCTCTTCTCCTGGTTCCGTCGATGGGTGGGTCCGGGTGCGCAGCCGCGGGTGCCGCCAGGCCAGCGCCAGGCCGATCAGCCCGAGCTGGGCCATGGCGCCGGGCGCCAGCGTGGGCGTGGCGCCGTACAGCGACCGCGTGAACAGCTCCGCGCCGCGCACCGCCGGGTCCGACTCACGCTCGAAGGCGGCGTTCCCGGCGTAGTGCAGATACAGCCCCGCGAGCCCCGCCGCAATGAAGAGGGCCATCACCCCCCGGAAGAACAGCAGGGTGCCGCGCGCGGGCCGTACGGCCACGGCGGCACCCGCCACCAGTCCCAGCGCCAGGACCACGAACGGCGCCCACTGCCACCCGGGCTCCGTGTGCTCCAGCAGCCACAGCTCCGCCGCCAGCCCCAGCATCCCCAGGATCACCAGCGCCAGCAGCACCCGCCGCAGCGCGCCGGCGTCGTCTCCGCTCCGCTCCAATCCGCCTCTCCCCCCGTGTTTCGTCAGGCGCGGACGCGCACCGGCACCGGCCGCCGCAGCGTGACCGTGCGCATGGTCTCGCGCTCCGCGAGGGTCTGCTGGTACCACTCCGCGTCCCTGGGCTCGCCGCCGTTGACCATCACCAGCCGCGCCAGCTCCACCACGTCGATGTTGCGCATGCGCACGCACCCGTGCGACCGCGCGCGCCCCAGCGAGCTGGTGAGCCCGGTGCCGTGAATGTAGAAGTCGGGATCGCGGAAGAACATCTTCACCCGCCCCATGGGGTTCCCGGGCGATCCGGGCGCCTCGTACTTCTTGTCCTTGGCCCACTCGGAGGGCGGCGGCGTCCAGTCCGGGTTCCAGATCATCCGGCTGATGCGGAAGCTGCCGTCGGGCGTGTCGTACCCCTCCTCGCCGATGGCCACGGGATACTGCCGGACGACGTCGTCGCCGCTCAGCACGTACAGCATGCGGTCGGAAAGGTCGACGATCAGGGAAAAGTTTTCGTACCGGGGCGCCGGCCGGGCGATGGCCGCCTCCACCGAGCTGACGATCAGCCCGGTGTCGCGCGCGGCGGCGGCGGGGCGGCGGTCGCCGTCGGCGCGCGCCATCTGCGCCTGCGCGGCGGCGGGCGCGGCGGCCAGCAGCGCGGCCAGCGCCAGGGTCCAGCGGGGGAAACGGATCATGGGGAAAGCCTTCCTGAGTGCAACGGGTTCCATCACTTGCGCGGCGTACGCAGCCAGGATCGTGCCGCGCGTCCACGCCGACGACCATCCGCCCCCGCCCGTCACCCGCGGCGGCGGCGCGCGGGGGGAATGCGCCTTGCGCGGGGCCCGCCCCGGCCCGCGGGCGCGGGCGCGGCGGACCCGAACGGAAGGCTGGAGATGGCGGCGAAGGTCCTGGTGGCCTACTACAGCACCTACGGGCACATCTGGAAGATGGCCCAGGCGGTCGTGGAGGGCGCGGAGAGCGTGAGCGGCGCGGAGGTGCGGCTGCGGCGCATCCCGGAGCTGGAGGAGGCGCGCAGGGTGCTGAGCGCGCAGGAGTTCTACGTGCAGGTGCAGAAGCAGATGGAGCACATCCCCGAGGCCACGCAGGACGACCTGCGCTGGGCGGACGGGATCGCCTGGGGCATCCCCACCCGCTTCGGCAACATGCCCGCGCAGGTCAAGCAGTTCCTGGACACGCTCGGGGGGATGTGGATGCAGGGCGAGCTGGAGGACAAGGCGGCGGGCATCTTCACCAGCACGGCCACCATCCACGGCGGGCAGGAGTCCACCATCCTGACCAGCCTGGTGCCGCTGCTGCACCTGGGGATGGTCATCGTGGGCACGCCCTACGGGCAGAACCCGCAGATCCTGACGACGGACGGCATCGGCGGCTCGCCCTACGGCCCCGGCACCCTGGCCGGCGGCGACGGGTCCCGGCAGCCGGTGGAGGAGGAGCTGGTGACCGCGCGCAACCTGGGCAGCCGGCTGGCGAAGGTGGCCGGCGGCCTGCGCGGCCTGCGCGCCACCACCGAGCACGGCCGGCAGGGCGACGTGCAGCAGTACGAGGGAGAGTAGCGGACGTGTTGGGAACATTGCCGGAGAAGCGGCGGGCGCGATACGCGTCCGCCGCTTGTCTGTTCCACGCATCCGCGCGTGTTACTCCGGGTCGGTCCGCA
>DASTLD010000258.1:0-17233 GCA_035715345.1 Longimicrobium sp. | reverse complement strand
GCCCTCCCCCGAAGTTGGGGGAGGGTTTGGGAGGGGGCCTCCGCCCCCGCGGGGCAGCCCGCCGGACGCGAAGACCGTCGCGAGCGCGTACTTCGTACCTCGTACTTCGTACTTCCGTTCTACTGGTCCCGGGCGATGCGCTCGCGCCAGAAGTCGGCCGCGGTGCCCAGCAGGCCCTCGGTGAAGCGGATGCCCAGCGCGGCGTACAGGCCGGCGCCGCCCTCGCGCGCGAAGTCCGCGTCGCGCAACGCGCCCCAGCGGTAGCCGCCCTCCAGCTCCAGCCCCTCGCCGAGCTGCCGCACCACCGACGCGGCCAGGTTCCAGCGCATGCGGTGTGCGTGCCCGGTCACCAGCATGCGCGCGTCGAAGCGCGCCGCGTACGGGCCGCGCACCTGCTGCTCGACGCGCCCGCCCACGAAGTGCGCGAAGGTGCGGGTCTCGCGCACGCCGGCCGCGCTGTCCGCCAGGGCCGTCCAGCGCACCGCGTAGCGGCCCGCCAGCTCGGTGCCCGGCCGCAGCCCCAGCACCAGGTCCGTGGCGCCGATCAGCCGCCGGTCCACCCCGCGCCCGCCCAGCACGCCGCCGCCCGCCACCGGGTTCAGCGTACGCCGCCACTCCAGCTTCATCAGCAGGTTGAGCGCGTTGCTGTCGAAGGGGCGCACGGCCATGCCGGTCACCGCGCGGTCGCGGATGCTGAGCAGGTCCGCGCCGCCGCCGCCGGGGCGCAGGTCGCGGTACAGGTCCACGCGGCCCAGCCACGCCGCCACGCCGCCGCCCAGCGGCGCGTCCGCGGAGAAGTCCACCCGGTGCCCCTCGCCGTCGCGGCCGCCGTGCAGCTCGCCGCGCAGGGCGGCGCGCGCGCTGGCGCCGCCGGGCAGGTACTCCAGCCCCGCGCCCGTGGCCCAGCGCTCGCGCTCCATCTGCGCAAAGGGCAGCGCCCGCTCGGGGTCCAGCACGCCCGCGCGGCTCAGGCCGAAGCGGCGCTCGTACATGGCCGTGCCCACCCAGCCGCCGTGGATGGCGATGCGCTGGTTCCACCCCAGCGTGGCCGCGTGCGCGGCGCGCTCGCCGTCCGCGCGCTCCAGCCCCGCCCAGAGCTGCCCGCCGAAGAAGCGCTCCGTGCGCACCGCGAACGACGTCAGCGCGTAGCTGCCGGCGGAGTCGCCGCGGGTGCGGGCCCAGCGCTGGCTGGCCTCCACCCGCGCCAGGCCCAGCACGCGGTAGCTGGCGCCCAGCCCCAGCAGGTCCGGCGTGCCCAGCCCAGCCTCCGGCGAAGCGCTGCGCGAGAGCTGCTGCGCGCCCTCGATCCACACCGTGGCGTCGTCGCTCAGGGCCATGGTCACGCGGCCGGTGGCGGCGCTGCGGCTGGTGCCCGCGTGCGCGTCGCTGACCACGGAGCCCTCCGCGGTGACCTTGCGCCCGCTCACCGTCTGCTCCGCCGTCAGGCGGGTGGCCGCGCGCTCCACGTCGAAGCCGGTGAAGCGCTGGCGCTCGTGGCTCAGCCGCAGGCGCGGCCCCTTGTCCAGCCAGGGCCGCCAGTCCGCCGCGAAGCGCAGCTCGCTCATCCCCTGCGACAGGCGCTGGTCCGCGTTGGCCGCGAAGCCCGCCTCCACGCCCAGCCAGTCCGCGCGCAGGGTGGCGCGCCCGTCCGCCGTCACGTCCCACGTGGCGCTGGCGCGTCCGGCGGTGGCGGACGAATCGCCCAGCGACCGCAGCACCTGGCCGTCCAGCAGCAGCCGGCCGCGCCGCACGCGCAGGCCGCCGCCCACCAGGTCGCCGCCGCCGCCGCCCTGGCCCGGGTCGCGCACGCCGAGCAGCGACACGCCCACGCTGTCGCGGCCGCGCAGGTCCAGCCAGCGCCGCGCGTCCAGGTCCAGCCGCAGCCCGCCGACGAACTCGCCCGCTCCGCCGGTGCGCCGCTCCGCCATGGCCACCACGAACAGCGGGTTGCCGGCGAAGTCGGCGGCGGCCAGCGGCTGGTTGAGCAGCACGGCGCCGGTGGCGTAGTCGATCTGGTAGTCGCGCTCGCGCACCAGCTCGTGCCGGGCGATGACGCGGGCGGCGTTGTCGCGGGCGCGCACCTCCACGGCGATGCGCTCCGTGCCCGGCCGCATGCCGGGGCCGAAGCGGTAGGGGCCGCTGGTGCCCTCGCCGCGGGCCTGGAGCTGCTCCAGGCGCTGGTCCGTCACGCTGCCGTAGCCGCGCCAGGTCAGCGCGCCCTGCGTGACCCGGCCGCTCATGCCGGTGACCGCGCGCTGGTAGAAGCCCAGCCGCGGGTCCACGCCGAAGTCGTCGGTCCGCACGTCGCCCACCTCCACCCAGTCGTAGCCGCGCTCCACGCGCGCGCTGAGCTGCTGGGTGGTGCCGGTGGCCAGCACGCGGTGCTGGCTGCCGTCGCCGAAGGTGGGGTAGCGGCCCTCGTCCAGCGGGTCGAAGCCGCGCGCGAAGAAGTCGTCGTCCTGGCTGGTGCGGCGGCTGTCCCAGCTCACGCTGACGCTGGTCTCCTCGTCCACCGCGCCGCGCACCGTCACCGAGCCGTACGCCTCCGCCGCGGCGCCCACGCCCACCTGGCCGGAGCCGGTCACGATCAGCGGGCGCGCCATGGGCAGGATGCGCAGCGGCACCGTGCCCTCGACCTTGCTGACCTTGAGCCGCAGCTCGCCCGGGCCCACGGCGGCGCCGGGGCGCAGCGCCACGCCGATCCAGCCGTGCTCGTCCGCGCGCAGCTGCACGCCGACCGAGGTGCGGTCCGTGTCGTCGTTGGCGATGCCCGCGCCGTCCGCCTGCACCGCGATGCCGGCGCCGCCGGGCAGCGGCACGCCGTACGTGTCCAGCAGCCGCACGCGCACCAGCGTGGGCACGCGGTCCTCCGCGCGCAGCACCGGCGCCTGGGCGGGCAGCTCGAAGCGGCCGGGGTCGCCGGAGCGGTGCACGGTGATGCTGTCCCAGCGCTCGTTGCCGAACGAGTTGCGCATCCACACGCGCAGCTTGTGCGTGCCGGGGGCCAGCTCCACGCCCACGAAGTCCGCCTTGCCGTCCGGCCGCAGCTTGAGCCCGCCCACCTGCTGCGTGCCGCTGTACAGGCGGATCTCCCTGTCGCGCTCGCCGCTCACCTGCACGTAGGTGCGGTTGGTGGCGATGACCGCGCCGTCCGCGGGGTAGCTGATGCGCACCACCGGGCCGTGCAGGAACGCCTGCCGCTCCTCGCGCGCCCGCTCCTCCGCCGTGCGCGCCGGGGCGACGGTGGGGGCCGGCGAGGCGGAGTCCGCCTTCGCCGTGTCCGCCCCGGCCGTGTCCGCCGGCGCCGGCAGCGGGGCCGCGCCGCCCGTGGCCGCGAAGCGCACCGGGGCGGCGCCCTCCGCCTCCACGTCCGCGGGCGCCCCGTCCGCCGGGGCCGAACGCGGCACCAGGCGGAAGTCGCCGCGCGGCAGCGTCCAGGCGTCCAGCCGCACGCGCTGGATCTCGTCGCCGCGCCGGGCCACGCCGGCGCCGGCCGGGAGCGCCAGGGTGTCCAGCCGCAGCGCGTGGTCGCCGGTGCGCAGGTTGGGGAAGGTGTAGCGGCCCTCGCGGTCCGTGGTCACCACCTCGCCGTCCTCGGTCCAGACCTCGACGCCCGGCACGCCGGGCTCGCCCGCCTCCTGCCGCCCGTCCCCGTCGAGGTCCACCCACACCTTGCCCACCACCACCCGCTGCTGCATGGCAAAGCCGCGGCGCATGCGCACGTGCGCGCTGGCCGGCCCGGCCGCCACGCGCCCGTCCTCCGCCGACGCGCGCACCCGGTTCTCGATGCTGCCGGCGCCGCCCGGCGCCACCACCGTGACCGTGTAGCGCACCGCGTGCTCCTGCCGCGGCGCCAGCGGGCCGCGCCACCACAGGGTCAGCACCCGGCCGGCCTGGCGGATGGAGTCGGCGCCCACCAGGCTGCCCTTCACCAGCTCCACCCCGCGCGGCAGCGAGTCCACCAGCACGAAGCCCTGCAGCGGCACCGCGCCGGTGTTGGAGAGGGTGACGACGTAGGGGATGGCGTCGCCCAGCCCCGCCTCGAGCACCGTCGCGCCCTTGGTGATGCCCAGCCCCGCGCCGTCCAGGCTGCGCACCTGCACGCCGGCCGCGACCGCGGTGGCGGAGCGGGCGTTGGAGCCCACCAGCACCACCTTGTTGACCAGCAGGCCGTCCCCGGGGGCCGCGTCCACGCGCGCCACCAGGCTCACGGCGCCGCTCGCGCCGGGCTCCAGCGTGCCCAGCGTCCAGGCCACCACGCGGCCCTCCACGCGCGGGCTGCCCTCCGCGGAGACGAAGCTCATCCCCGCCGGCAGCGAGTCGGTCAGCACCACGTCGCGCGCGGGCCCCGTCCCCGTGTTGCTCCAGCCCAGGCGGAAGGTGACCGTCTCGCCCACGCGCACCGTGTCGGCGCCCGTGAGCTCCTTGGTGACCGCCAGCACCGCCTGCTGCACCTGCGTCCCCACGGGCGGCGTGGAGACCTCGATGGGCGGCGCCACGCTGGTGTCGCCGTAGGTCAGGGTGGCCACGTTGGAGAGCGCGCCCTCGGCGCCGTCCAGGACCACCACCTTGAAGCTGATCGTGCCGCTTGCGCCCGGAACCAGGTCGCCCAGCCGCACGGTGACGGCCATGCGGCCGCCGCTCGCGTCCTGCACCGTGCCCGCGTCGCCGTCCGCGGCGTCGGTCAGGAGCACGCCGTTCCACGTCAGCGTCCCCGCCACGGGCGCCACGCCCGGGGGCAGGGGGTCGTACATCTGCGCCTGCGGGGCCACGGCGTCGCCCCGGTTGGCGTAGGTAAGGGTGTAGGTCAGGGTGTCGCCCGGCTGCGCCTGCGCCAGGTCCACCGTCTTCCCCGCCGTCACGGCCGGCAGCGGCCGCTGCAGGGTGATCACGTCCTCCACGGAAGCGGAGAGCGAAGCCTCCGGCTCGCTCGTGGCCGTGACCCGGATCGTGCCCTGGTCGCCCGTGGCGTCCTCCGGCACGTCCACCACCGCCAGGAGCGCCGCGCTGCCTCCGCGCTCCAGGGAGACCGGCCCGGCCAGCGGCGTGTCCGCCGCCCCCAGCGCCCCGTCTCCGTCGACGTCCAGATAAATCGACACGGCCCACCCGGCCGGGCCCACCGCCGCCAGCAGATAGCGGTCGGGCCCGTTGCCGGTGTTCTCCAGGAGGTGCGCGAACACCCGGCGCTCGCCGGGCCGTGCCGCCGCCTGGCGGGGGGGCGTGAGACGTACCCCACCCGTGTACCGCACCGTCACCCGCGACACGGCTTCCCGCCCGGCGGGCACACCGTCGCCCCCGGTAAAGGTCGCCTGTGCGCGGTTCTCCACCTCGCGGACGCGCGGGTCCTGGGCCGTGGCCTGCGCCGCGGCTCCGAGAACGAGCAGCAGGGCGCCCGCGAGCCCCCGGAGGACCGAAGTCCACCGGAGGCCGCGGGCACCCTGGCCCGTACGCGCTTGCAGGAAGCGCATTCCCGAGAGTCCCCTGAAGGGGATCAGCCGTTCAGCCGCTCTACTTGATCGTCACCCGGATCCAGAAGTAGCGGGAGCTGCCGGCCGCGAGCTCGCCGGACAGCGTGCCGGTCACCGTGAAGGTGCCGCCGTTGTAGTTGATGACCCACGCCGGCGTGCCGCCGTCGCCGGCGTTCGCCACGTACGTCACCTGGGCCGGCAGCACGTCCGTCACCGTGATGGCGCTGGCCGGCTGGTCGCCCTCGTTCTCGATCTCCAGCTTGTACCAGATGGTCTCGCCCGGCAGCACCTCGTCGCCGCCGTCGATCGGGTCGGACTCGTCCGGCAGGTTGTTCACCGTGTCGTGCTTGTACGCCGTCTTGGTCATCGCCATGGTCGGGCGGGTGACCGTGATGTCGTAGTCGCCGGTGTCGTCCACGCCGGCGTCGTCGCCGCTGGTGGCCGTGAGCTGGATGCTGGTGCTGCCGCCCGCCGGGACGGTGAAGTCGATGGTGAACTCCACGCTCACCGTCACGCTCTCGCCGGCGTCCAGCGTCACCTGCCCGCCGCTGACGCCCGGGCCCGAGACGGACACCACGGAGATGCCGGTGCCGGGCTGGGTGGTCAGGGTGAAGGTGTCGCTGTCCGAGCCGTCGTTGGTGACGACGAAGTCCTCGGTGTGCGTGCCCGGGAAGCGGGTGATGGCCTGGTCGTCCGGCGTCACCGTCACGCCGTCCGTGTCGGGCGGCTCGATGGTGGCGACGTCGCTGTCCGTCTCGGCGTTGTCGCGCACCGAGCGGGCGTTGAGCGTGATGTCCAGGCTCTGGCCGCCCAAGTTCTCGTCCACGTCGAACACCACCGTCACCGTGATGGACCCGCCCATCGCGGTGCTGTCGTCGGCCGCGATGGCCGCGTTCAGCGCCAGCAGCGTCGCGTACGGGTTGCCCTCGTAGATGTAGCCGGTGATGGTCAGCCCGGCGTCCGCGTTCACGCCGGTGACCTCGAACAGGTCGTCGCCGTTGCCGGTGTTCTCGATCACGAAGTCCGCCTCGGCGCCGGTGGCCGGGCTGGGCGGGGTCAGCGTCCCCGGGCCCTGCACGTCGATGCCGGCCAGGAAGCCGACGGTCACCTCGACGGTGTCCGCCACCTGCGGGTAGTCGGTGCCCGTGGTGTCCTGGAAGCTGACGGTCGCCACGTTGGCGATGACCGTCCCCTCGGGGGTCGGGCTGGTCTGGGCGCTCGCCGGGTCCGCCGCCAGCGCCCAGGGCGCCAGCAGGGCCAGCGCGAGCAGTACGCGCTTGAACGTCTTCATCTCGGGTTCCTCTCGGGAAAGAGGGGGGTTGGTTTACCGCCCGCCGGGAGTGGCGGGGGTGGGCTTCCGCTCCGCGTCCTGCACGCGGGCGTCGAACTCCGCGGTGACGGTGGCGCCGGGTGCGACGCGACCCTCCACGGTCCAGCGTACGTGCGTGTATCGCTCGGCGGGCACGGGGCGCTGCACGGTGCGCCCGTCGACGGTGGCCTCCTCCATCGGCTGGGCCGAGAAGGTGCGGCCGCCGTCGGCCGAGTACTCTACGCGGGCGTCGTCGCGCGTGGCCCTGGCGCTGCCGGCCACGAAGCGGACTCCCGCGGGAAGGGGGTTGGCGATCTTGATCCCCTGCACGGCGGCGGGGGTCGTGTTGGTGAACAGCAGCCGGTAGTGCAGCACGTCGCCCGGCCGCGCCTCGGCCGTGGGCCGCCGCGCGCCCCGGGCCGCGTCGGCCTGGGCGGTGGTGTTGGCCACGGTGAGCTCGATCGCCTTCTGCTGGGCCTGCGCGGGCAGCGCGAGCGCCAGCGCCGCCACGGCGGGCAGCAGGCGGATGATGCGGTGCTTCATGGTCCCTCCCTTGGAAACGGGTCCCGCCGCGGGCCACTGCACCCGCGAACGCTCTCTGCGCACGTGCGTGGGCACGCGCGCGTTCATTGGATCCTCGCCACGAACTGCAGCGTCCCCGTGGACGCGGCCTGGTTCGCGGTCAGCTTGCCGGCCAGCACCCAGCGGATGCGGTCCACGCAGCCGTCGTAGCCGCTCGGGGCGCCGCAGCCCCCCGACACCGGCACGTACGTCCAGGTGGCCCCGGCGTCGTTGCTGTACTGCACCGTGGCGGTCACGCCCGCGGGCAGGCTGTTGTTGACGCTGGCGAACTTGAACCACAGCTCCGGCGGCACGTCGTCGCCCACGACCACGCCGCTGGCGGCCGCCTCGCCCAGGTTGCTGAAGGTGATGGTGTAGGTCAGGTCCGTCCCCGGCAGCACCGTCCCGCCCGGGCTCACGCCCTTGAGCAGCGACAGCGTGGGGCGGATGCGATGCACGTCCACCCACCCTTCGGACCGCATCGTGGTGTCGGCGACGAGCCGCGCGCGCAGCAGCTCGCGGTTGGTGGCCGTGTCGCCGAAGGCCACCGTGTACCACACCGTCACGCTGTAGGTGGTGTTGGCCGCGATGGTGACGCGGGCGCTGTCCGTCCCCGCGGTGATGCCGGTGCCGCGGATGGAGTCCAGGGTCAGGAACAGCGGCGAGCCCGTGCGGCGGGCCAGCAGGTCGTAGCTGCCGCCGTAGTCCGACAGGTTCTGCACCGTGAACACCTGGCTGTATCCCGTGCCCGCCAGCTTGTTGATCGTCCCGCCCTTGGGGTTCACGTCCACCGAGACCGTCAGCGTGGTCACCACCTGCGCGCCCGACGCCTGGCCGTTGTTGTTGGCGGGCACCGGGTCGTAGGTGGCCGCGCTGGCGGCGACCTTGTTGGTGAGGGTGGTGAGCGAGAAGGGCGCGACCACCACCACGGTGTCCACGCGGGACGCGCCGTTGGCCAGCGAGGCGATCGCCGGCCAGGTGACGACACCCGAGGCGTGCGTCCCCCCGTTGGTCGCGCTCACGAAGGTGACCCCCGCCGGCAGCGTGTCGCGGATCACCACGCTGAGCGACGTGTTGGCGCCCAGGTTGGCGGTGGTGATCACGTAGCGGATGGTGTCGCCGGCCACGACGCTGGCGGGTCCCGTCTTGGTGGCGGACACGTCCGCGGAGCCGACCGTGACCGTGGACGTGGCCGGGCCGATGGGCGCCGAGCCGCCGTACGCCGTCGCGGAGTTGGTGTACTGCCCCGGCGTCGACGTGACCGTCGCGTTGTACACCAGCGTCAGCGTGCCCCCGGCGCTGATCGCGTACGACGTGCTGGGGCTGCCGCGGAACCGCAGGGTGTCCGTGGCGCCGTTGCTGGGTACCGAGCCGCTGTTGGCCGCGGTGACCCCGCTGCTGGCGTGCAGCGAGTTGTAGGTGACCCCCGCCGGCAGCACGTCCACGATGGAGTCGATCACCGAGGCAAAGCTGGACGGGTTGGTGATGGTGATGGTGTAGGTGACCGACCCGCCCGCCGCGAGCTGCGTGGACGACGCGCTCTTGGTGATGGTGAACGGGTTGGTGGCCCCCGGCAGCGTGGGGCCCACGAAGGTCGAGTAGTTGCCCGCGTACTTGAGCTGCGTGCCGCTGAGCTGGTTCGAGTACGGCTGGATGGTCGACGTCGTGTTGGCGCACTTGTACTTGAACCAGAAGCGCGCCGTCAGCGTCTTGTTGGTGCCCGTCTGCGACGTGCTGGCGGTGAAGTACAGCCTGTCGTCGCTCGTGGAGTTCGCGGGGATGGCCGTCACGATGCTGGTCGTGATCTCCGTCTCCTGGAGCTGGAAGCACCCCGCGCTGAAGCCGAAGTTGCCCGCCGGCTGCAGGTCGTAGGTGTCGCCCGCCGACGCGCCGCCGAAGGTGTAGTTCACGTCCACGTAGATGAGCTGGCCCACCACCGCCCCGGCGCCGAGGTTGGTGCTGACCAGGATGCCGCCGGCGTTCGCGCTGATCATGCTGGCCGTGGTCACCGTCCCCGACCCCGCGGTGCTCCCCGGCGTGTTGTCGGTCACGGTGGCCGTCAGCGTGGCCGCGTTGCCGAAGGTGCAGGGGTAGGTCACGAACCAGAACACCGTGCGCGATGCCCCCGCCGCCAGCCCGCCGATGTACTGCGTGGCCGGCTGCGAGCCGGCCAGCACGATGCCGCTCGCGAACCCGCTCAGCACCACCTTCAGGTTGGTCAGCGCCGCGCCCGAGGTGTTGGTGACGCGGAAGTGCACGTAGGCGGAGCGCGGACCGTCGGTGCACGGGTTGTTGCTGTCCAGCGTCAGCTTGGGCGAGCTGGTCATGGTCACGGTCACCCCCGGCGCCGCGTGCAGCGGCGCCGCCCCGCACGCGAGCGCGATCGCCGCGCACGCCAGCGCCACGCGCGCGAAAGCCGCACGCGGCCATACGGCCGCGCGCGTACGCGCACATGCGCGGAAAAGCACCAGCAACCAGCGCGGGCTGTTCAAGTCCGGGGGGTCCTGCGCGTGCGGGAGACGGTTGCGTGGACGCGCCCGGCCGACGCGTGGGCCGCGGCACGGGGCAGGGAGTGGTGCGATGCGACTTCCGGGTGTGTCCCGGTCTCGCCGAGGGGTGACTGCTGAGACAAAGAATGTATCACCTTGTGGACGTGCATGCAAGTGTGGTGTCCATCGGCATTTAGGCCACCCCGCAGCGAGACCTGGACGCACCCCGCCATGCGCTTTCCGCCACACCTTTCCAGACGACGTTCACCAGGATTGGGCAACGTGCCGGTTGCGCGGTGCGGGGGAACGCGGCAGAATTATGCAACCACTGTCTCCCCTGCCTCTTTCCGGGGAGAAACCCGCCTCAGGGGAGACCCGGGGGATACCCGCGTGCCGCACCTTTCGCTCACCGGGCGCGTGGACCTGCGCGACGATTCCGGGAGTGAGATCAGCCCCATCCTCGCGCAGCCCAAGCGGCTGGCCCTGCTGGCCTACCTGGCCCTGGCCGGCCGCCGCGGCATGGTGCGGCGCGACACCCTGCTCCCCCTGTTCTGGCCGGAGTTCGACGAGGCGCGCGCCCGCCGCGCGCTGAGCAGGGCCGTGCACTTCCTGCGGCAGGCGCTGGGCGACGGCGTGGTGGTGGGCCGCGGCTCGGAGGAGCTGGGCGTGGACGGCGCGCGCCTGTCCTGCGACGCCTGCCGCATCCAGGAGCTGCTGGACGAGGGCCGCCCGGAAGACGCGCTGGCGCTGTACCACGGCGAGCTGATGCCCGGCTGGCACGTGGAGCAGGCGCCCGAGTGGGAGATGTGGCTGGCCCGCGAGCGCGCCCACCTGCGCGGCCGCGCGCGCGAGGCCGCCTGGGAGCTGGCGGAGCGCGCGGAGGACGCCGGCGACGCCGTGGAAGCCACCCGCTGGAGCCGCACCGCCCTGCTCCTCTCGCCCGACGACGAGCCCTCGCTGCGGCGCCTGGTGGGGCTGCTGGACCGCGCGGGCGACCGGGCCGGCGCCCTGCGCGAGTACGACGACTTCGCGCGTCGCCTGGCGGCGGAGTACGAGCTGGAACCCGCCCCGGAGACCCGCCGCCTGCTGGAGGAGGTCCGCGCCCGCGAGGAGCCCTCCCCGATGCCGGAAGCCCCTCCTCCGCCCCCGCCGGTCCTTCCAGGGGAGACTTCGACCCCGGTTCTGACACCCGAAATCGTAGCAGTGTCCCCGCCGGAGGACGCGGGTTCCCGCTCCCAACTCGCCAAAGCGTTCGTCCGCCCCCGCTGGGGACGCGCCGGGCTGGCCGCCGCCGCGGTGCTGGTCCTGGCGCTGCTGGCGGTGGTGCTGCTGCCCCGCCGCCGCTCCGACGCCGCCCCCGCGGGCGAGGGGCGGGTGGTGGCGGTCTTTCCCTTCGCCTACCACGGCGACGCGCGCTACACGCACCTGGCGGAGGGCTTCGCCAGCCTGCTGGCGGCGGACCTGGACGGCGTGGCGGAGCTGCGCAGCGTGGACTTCCGCGCCGTGGCCGGCTCCGTGCCGCGCACCGAGCGCCGCGCGCTGGAGCCGCGGCGCGCGGGGGCGCTGGCCCGGCGGCTGGGCGCCGGGCTGTTCGTGCTGGGGGACCTGTCGGAGGTGGACGGCCGCGTGCGGCTGAGCGCCGCGCTCTACGGCCGCGGCGAGCCCGAGCCGCGCGCGCGCATGAGCGTGCAGGGCAGCGCGGACCGCACCTTCGAGCTGGTGGACCAGCTCACCGTGGGGCTGCTGGACGCGGCTGGCATCGCCGGCGGCCGCACCCGCTCCGCCATGCGCAGCACGCGCTCCATCCCCGCGCTGCAGGCCTACTTCCAGGGCGAGGCGGAGTTCCGCGCCGGGCGCTACGCGGAGGCGGTGCAGGCCTACCGCCGCGCGGTGGCGGCCGACAGCACTTTCGCGCTGGCGTACCACGGGCTCAGCCAGTCCGCGGACTGGACCGGGGCCTACCAGCTCGCGGGCTGGGCCGCGGCGGAGGCGGAGCGCCGCGCGGGGGGGCTGCCGGAGGGGGACCGCCTGCCCATCCAGGCCTGGCACGCCTACCTGACCGGCGACCCGCGCCGCGCGGAGGGGCTGTACCGCCGCATCCTGTCCACGTATCCCAACGACGTGGAGGCGCTCTTCTACCTGGGCGAGGTGCAGTACCACTGGCTGCCGTCGCTGGGCGGCGCCTACGCGGACTCGCGCGCCGCCTTCGAGCGGGTGCTGGCGCTGGAGCCGCACAACGTGGGCGCGCTCATCCACCTGGCCCGCATCGCCGCGGGCCAGGGGCGCAGGGCGGACTTCGACGCGCTCGTCGCCCGCATCGCCCGGCAGGATCCCGCCAGCGACCGCATCCTGGAGCTGCGGGTGGTGGGCGCCTTCGCTTTCGGCGGCGCGGCGGAGCGCAGGGCCGCGGCGGACCGGCTGGCGGCGGTGGACAACGAGGTGCTGCGCCAGGGCATCGTGACCGCCGCGGCGCTGGCCTCGCCCCACCTGGACGGCGTGGGCGAGCTGCTGGTGCCGCAGATGATCGAGGGCACGCAGAACCCCACGGCGGAGATCCTGGACTACCTGCTGGGGATCCAGGTGCGCGCCGCCCGCGGGCAGCTGCGCGCCGCGCACGCGCTGCTGGACTCCGTGCGCCCCATCCACCCCGCCTGGACGGCGGAGTACCGCGCGGTGCTGGCGCTGCTGCCGGGCGTGGACGACCGCGCCGCGCTGCAGCGGGCCCGCGCGGAGCTGGGGCAGGCGGGGGGAACGGGGCCGGAGCGCGCCTACCTGCTGGGCCGCGTGGGGCTGGCGCTGGGCGATACGGCCGCGGCGGGGCGGCGGGCGGAGGAGCTGGCGCGCCCGGGCGGCAGCGCGCGCCAGACCGCCGCCGCGCGCGACCTGGGCCGCCTGCTGCGCGCGCACCTGCTGGCCGTGCAGGGCCGCCCCGCGGACGCGCTGACCGCCCTGGGTGATCCGCGCCCGGACCCGTCCGGCCTGCTGCCCTCCATGCGCGGCTACGCGCGGGCCCACGAGCGCTGGCTGCGGGGCGAGCTGCTGCGCGCACTCGGCCGCCCGCGCGAGGCGGTGCGCTGGTACGCCAGCTTCCCGGACCCGCAGGCGTACGACCTGGCCTACCGCGCCCCCGCCCTGTCGCGCCTGGCGGAGCTGCACGCGCTGCTGGGCGACGAGCCCGCCGCCCGCGCCGCCCGCGAGCGCCACCAGGCCCTGCGCCGCTCGGCCGACAACTGAGCCGACAACTGAAACGGCGATCACGCAGAGGAAAACAGAGAGGTTAAAAGAGAGCCGCGGAGAACTACGATTCAGTTCTCTGCGGCTCTCTTTTCTCCTCTGCGGCTCTGCGTGGAATTCCCTAGACGAAATAGTCCCCGGGATTCAGCCCGTAGCGCTCGGGGTCGGTGGTCTTGATGATGGTGGCCACCGGCGCGCCCGTGGCGGGGTCCGGCTCGGACAGGTCCACCAGGCGCGGGGGATCGAGAGGCGTGCCCAGCGCGTCGAACACCACCTTCACCAGCGGCTGGTGCAGCGCGTCCGGCCGCGGGTTGCGCTGGTGCACCACCGCGATCTCGTGCGTGTCCAGGATGACCACCGTGCCCACCGGGTAGATGCCCGTCATGCTGACGAACGCCTTGACCAGCAGCGGGTCGAAGCCGTAGCGCGGGTCCTCGCGCATCTGCCGCAGCACCTCGTCCGGCAGCCCCGCCGGCGCATACGCGCGCTGGCTGGTGGCCGCGTCGAAGCCGTCCGCCACCGCCACCATCCGCGCGAACAGCGACGACTCGCGCGGGCGGATGGACTTGGGGTAGCCGCTGCCGTCCACCTTCAGGTGGTGCTCGTACGCCATCAGCATGGCCCGCAGCGGCAGCTCGCCCAGGCCGCGCAGGTCGAACAGCGCCAGCAGCCCCTCCGTGGGGTGCTCCTTGAGCACCTCGAACTCCTCGCGCGACAGCGGGCCGGGCTTGTTGATCAGCTCCACCGGCATGCGCACCTTGCCCACGTCGTGCAGCAGCGCGCCCAGCCCCAGCTCGTAGAGCTGGTGCTTGTCGAACCCCAGCTTCTTGCCCAGCGCCACGGAGAAGATGCAGACGTTGACGGAGTGGACGAAGGTGTACTCGTCGTAGTCGTGCAGCGTGGTCAGGCCCACGATGGACGTCTCGTTGCGCAGCACCTGGTCCACGATGGACTGCACCGCGCGCTTGACCGGCCGCAGGCTGGCCCCTCGCCCCAGCCGCAGCCCGGTCATGCACTCCCGCGCGACCGCCACCGTCTGCGCGTACGCCCGCTTGGCCATGCGCAGCGCGTCCTCGTCCTGCTCCGCCGCGCCGCTGCGGTCCGGGCCCACGGTGATGTGGAACACCGGGCTGTGCCCCAGCCGCTCCAGGAACGCCGTGAACGGGTCCGCCCCGCGCCCCTCCTGGCTGACCAGCGACAGGAACGCCGTCCACTCCTGGGCGGACGCGCCGCGGAACACCTCCAGCTGGCCGATGCCGTGCCGCTGCAGCGCCCGCCCCACGGTGGTGAAGCTGGCGTAGCTGGACAGGTCCACCCGCAGCCGCACGTCGTTGACGAAGAAGAAGTCGCCCACGTAGCGCACGCCGATCTCGCTCTCGCTGGCCAGCAGGTGGTCCGTGGCCGCGTCCAGCTCCGCCAGCGCCTTGCCCACCGCCTGGTTCTCCAGGGGATAGAGCTGCAGCGCGCGGATGGCGCCGGCGGCCGCGGCCAGGAAGTCGCGCCCCTGGCGCTGCAGCTCGCGCTCGTCCATCCCCGCGCCCGCCGGCGGCTTCATGGCGGCCTGGATCACGCGGCCCCCCGCTGCGCGCGCAGCGCCTGCACCGCGGCCGCCTTGACCACCGGCTCCGGGTCCGCCGCCGCCGCGGAGAGCAGCCGCTCCGCGTTGGGGTGGCGGATGCGCCCCAGCCCCCGCGCCGCGCACGCCCGCGTCTCGGGGCTCTCGCGCCGGCCGCCCCAGCGCTTGCCGTTCAGCACCCGCTCCAGCAGGGTGATGCCCGCCGGCCCGGCCAGCGCGCCGTACGCCTCGAAGAAGGCGATGCGCTCCGTCAGGTCCGCCTCCGCCAGCCGCCGCGAGTGCAGCGCCGCCTCCACGGGCGCCTTCGCGGGCGTGTAGCCCAGCGCGGCCAGCGCGCGCACCGCCGCCACGCGCACGTCGCGGTCGCCGTCGTCCAGCGCGCGCTGCAGGGCGCCGGACGCCAGCGGCGAGCGCAGCTCCTGCAGCGCCTCCACCGCCGCCAGCCGCAGCGCGGGCTGCGGGCGCCCGAGCAGCGCCGTCAGCTCCGGCGCCGCCTCGGCCACGCGCAGCCGGCCCGCCAGGCGCGCGGCGCCCGCGGCCACCGCCTCGTCCGCGTCCTGGGCCAGCGCGCGCAGGGCGGCGGGGTTGGCGCGCGCCAGCCGCTCCGCCGCCTGCAGCAACGCCTGCCGCGTGGGCGTCCCCGCCGCCGTCCCCGACGCGTGCAGCAGCGGCCGCAGCGCGTCCGGGGGAAAGTATCCCAGCAGCGCGCCCAGCTCCTCGGCGGAGACGCCGCCGCCCGCCTCTTCCACCGTGCGCACCAGCTCCGCCAGCGTGGCCGGCTGGCCCAGCTGCTCGAACAGCCCGCGCAGCGCGCGCGTCACGCGCGGGTGCAGCGGGCGGCCGCCCGTGGCCACGTTCACCAGCTCGCCCAGCAGGCGCGTGGCCTGCGCCAGGCGCCCGGAGGCCAGCAGCGTGGGCAGCAGGTCGGAGAGCACCTCGACCACGCGCTCCTGCCGGTCGTCGGCGCCGTCCTGCAGCCGGTCGAAGAGCGCGTCCGTGACCCCGTCCCACAGGTCGCGGCCCATCTCGCGGCGCAGGTCCGCCTGCAGGCGCCGCATCTCTCCCTCGTCCAGGAAGTACAGCGACTCGCGGAAGTCCTCGGCGCTCACGGTGGCCGCCGGCGACGGGTCCGCCGCCCGCGTCTCCGCCGGCACCGGCGCCAGCTCCGCCCCCGACGTCTGCGGCAGCACCACGCCGTCCGCCAGCACCTCCACGTAGCGGTAGCGCAGCGCCTCCCAGTCGCGCTCCCACATCAGCGTGAGCAGGTCTTCCTCGTCGTTGCGCACGCGCTGCACGCGCGCCAGCACGTCGATGAACGCGGCCAGGTCCGCCTGCTCGAAGCCGGGGTGCAGCGACAGCTCGCGGATGCCGTCCTTGTAGAGCAGGAAGGGAAGCCCGTCGCGCTCCTCCGCCTGCAGCACCGGCGCGCCCTCCCAGGCGATCTCCCGCTCCTCCACCTGCAGCGGCAGGTGCGTCAGCGACTGCCACAGCTGTCCGAAGCGCTCCACCAGCCCCTCCATCAGGCGGTCGAGCGCGGGGCCGCTGCCCTCGTACAGCAGGTGCGCGCGCAGGGCCTTGCCCAGGCCGCGCACCACCTCCTGCACGTCGTGCCGCGCGGGATGGGGCTGTGGGGAAAACGCGCCCGGATCGGCGGGGGGGACCGGCGTGGTCTGCATCCAGTCGCGAGGTGCTGCGGGAAGTGGCTCTTTCCGGATCGCCCCGAACGGGACGGATCAGCGAAAAGAATGGGATTACACTATCCCCTGGCTCTTACCTGCGCCAGCAGGGTGGACGCCCGCGCCGCGGGAGATGCTCCGCTTCCGCCCCCAAGGTGGCCACGGCCCCGTGCATCGTCCCTGCAAAGTTTCGTAAAAAGATGTCGCCCGTCCGACCGGGTCACGACGTGCGCCCCCCGGACGTGCACCCCGCGGCGGGAACCGGCGTCCCACGCCGCCCCCCGAACGACGGCCTCACGCGGAGCCGCGGAGACCGTGGAGAACCAGCGAGAAAATGCCAGGGGACACCGCCACCGCCTGCCCCGCGCGCGGATCTTCGCCCTCTCCCACGCAGTTTGTGGGAGAGGGACAGCGTGCGCGTCAGGACGCGACGACAGTCGCGCGCCTGGCGTGCACGCAGGGTGAGGGCCCCCGCGACGACAGTCGCGCGCCTGGCGTGCACGCAGGGTGAGGGCCCCTACGGCTGCCGGCTCCAGGGGTCCTTGGCCTCGCGGCGCCGCTCCTTGCCCGTCAGCCAGTCGCCGATGCCCTGAACCGTGCGGTCCAGCCATCCCCCCAGGCCGTCGGGGTGCAGGGGACACACCTCGACGGGCTCGGTGCCCGGCACGTAGTGCTCGGTCACCACCTGCTCGCCGGGGCAGCCGCTGCCGGCCAGCCTGCCGCTGGCGCGGTCCACCCGCACCCCCACCAGGTCGCCCGGCGGGGTCCACGCCGCGGGATAGGTGTGCCGCGTGTAGTGCTGCGCCATCACCCTGCCCCACACCGGCGCCGCCAGCCCGCCGCCGGACGCGTTGGCCAGGATGCGCTGCGGCCGGTCGAAGCCCAGCCACACGCCCGCCACCACGTCCGGCGTGGCGCCC
>DASTLD010000257.1:0-2567 GCA_035715345.1 Longimicrobium sp. | reverse complement strand
CCGACCGCGAGCTGGGGCGCCTGGAGCGCACCAACCCGCAGAGCGCCGAGTACCAGGTCATCCGCACCTACCTGGAGTGGCTGGCGGACCTGCCGTGGAACATCCGCACGGAAGACTCGCTGAACCTGGCCAGCGCCGAAGAGATCCTGCACGAGGACCACTACGGGCTCGAGGACGTGAAGGACCGCGTGCTGGAGTTCCTGGCCGTGCGCCAGCTGGCCGCGCGCCGCGCCGAGGCCGAGGTCAAGGAAGAGGCCGCGGTCGAGGCCGACGCGCTGGACGGCACCGAGGCCGAGCAGTCCGCCGAGGTGCTGGAGAAGGAGATCGCCGAGGCCAAGGCCAGGGCGACGGCCAAGGGGCCGATCCTGCTCTTCGCCGGCCCTCCGGGGGTGGGCAAGACGTCGATCGCCAAGTCCATCGCCCGCGCGCTGGGGCGCAAGTACGTGCGCATCGCGCTGGGCGGCGTGCGCGACGAGGCGGACGTCCGCGGCCACCGCCGCACCTACGTGGGCGCCATGCCGGGGCGCATCGTGCAGGCGCTCAAGCAGGCCAAGGCGCGCAACCCGGTCATCCTCCTGGACGAGGTGGACAAGCTGGGGGTGAGCTACCAGGGCGACCCGTCCAGCGCGCTGCTGGAGGTGCTGGACCCGGCGCAGAACCACGAGTTCACCGACCACTACCTGGGCGTGCCGTTCGACCTGAGCGAGGTGCTGTTCATCGCCACGGCCAACTACACGCAGAACATCCCGGCGCCGCTGTACGACCGCATGGAGATGGTGGAGTTCCGCGGCTACACGGAGATGGAGAAGAAGGCCATCGCCGAGCGCTACCTGCTGCCGCGCCAGAAGGAGCAGGCCGGGCTGGAGGCGGAGGAGCTGGAGGTGGCGGACGACGCCCTGCAGTCCGTCATCACCGAGTACACCCGCGAGGCGGGCGTTCGCCAGCTGGAGCGCGAGTTGGGCAAGCTGGCCCGCAAGGCGGCGCGCCGCATCGCCGGCGGCACGGTGCAGCGGGTGGCGGTGGAGGGCGACGCGGTGCGGGACTTCCTGGGCCGCAGCCGGGTGCACCCGGAGCGCGCCGGCCGCGAGGACCTGGTGGGCGTGGCCACGGGCATGTACTACACGCCCACCGGCGGCGACATCATGTTCATCGAGGTCAGCGCCCAGCACCGCAGCCCCGTGGCCGCGGAGGAGCAGAAGGCGGAGACGGCCAACGCGCAGCCCGGCTTCGGCAACCTGGTGCTGACGGGCCAGCTCGGCGACGTGATGAAGGAATCCGCCCGCGCCGCGCTGACGTACGCCCGCGCCAACGCGGTGCGCTACGGCATTGACCCGCGCAAGGCGTGGGGCACGGAGATCCACGTGCACGTCCCGGCGGGCGCCATCCCCAAGGACGGCCCCTCGGCGGGCGTGGCGCTGTCGGCGGCGCTGGTGTCGGTGCTCAGCGGCACGCCGGTGCGCTCCGACGTGGCCATGACCGGCGAGGTGACGCTCACCGGCCGCGTGCTGCCCATCGGCGGCGTCAAGGAAAAGCTGCTGGGCGCGTACCGGGCGGGCATCCGCAGCATCGTCCTGCCCAAGGACAACGAGGGCGACCTGGAGGACCTGCCGGCGGACGTGCTGGAGCAGATGACGGTGACCGGCGTGGAAAGCATCGACGAGGCGCTGTCGGTGGTGCTGCGCGGGGCCAGCATGAGCGAGGGCAAGCTGCGCTTCCCGGAGCTGCCCCTGCCGCCCCACATCGCGGGCGCCACCGGCATCCAGGGCGAGGTGCGGATGCACGGCAGCCGCTAGCCATACTTCGGGGGATGACGAGGCCCCGGTCCGGGTTGATCCCCGGGCCGGGGCCTTGCCGCATTCTGCGGGGGCGGGCGGGATCGTGCACGTCCGCCGGCGTACCCAACCGCGGCCTGCGGTACGCCGGGTGATGGTGACGGCGAGCCCGCCGCGCGTCTTAATCCCATCGTCATGATCCACCAAGGCGATGCGGCGCAACCGCTTGGATTCGCGGCCCGCCCCGCGCCCGCCTCGTCCGCCCCGTCCGCGGGCGATCCGGGACCGTTGCGGCCGGGTTCCTGCCCACTCATCTTCGCTCCTGATCCCCCGACATCGCTGGAACCCCCGGGAGGGTGCGCCGGGTACCATCCGGACCAGCCCGCGCCCGGAAAATCCCCATCTTCTTGATCCGCAACAGCTTAGGTGCATGTGAATGGTCAATGTGCCCACATTGATCCGCGGTTCTTGACCCGGTGCATGTAGCGGTTGAGACGCCAGTGGAGGCGCCGCGCGCAACCGCGGCTTCCACATGAACTTGACGGGGATAACCTCAATCTGCTTGACAGCCGTTTCGCACGGCATTACCGTGCAACTCCCCACTGACTCCGGTCTCCCGTTCCATCCGAGCCCGAGCCGCCCATGCCGTACTCCGCCCTGCTCCTGCTTGCCGCCGTCCTGAACGGCGGCGCCCCCGGTCCCGGCCCGGGCGGCCCCGGCCGCCTGCCCGGCCACGCGCTGTCGCCCGCGGCGGCGGCGGGCATGTCCGCCATCGCGCTGTCGCGGGCGGAGGAC
>DASTLD010000256.1:0-5988 GCA_035715345.1 Longimicrobium sp. | reverse complement strand
ACGTCTGGGGGAGGGTAGATGCATGTGCGGCGCGCAGCTCGTGTAGCGGGCTACTGCTCGCCCGCACGCCCCGTAGAGACGCCCCGCCGGGGCGTCTTTACCATGGAAATGCGCGGATCGGCGCCGCCTCGCGCGGCACCGTCCCGTTCAGTCCGCACAGGCGGACTTCGTGTTTTCCCAGGCGCGGTTTCAACCGCCGGCTCGAAGCCGGCCCACACGCACCGATGCACGCCCTGCACGGAACCCGTCCGCGCAGGCGGACATCACGTTTTCATAGCCGCGAATTCATTCGCCGGGCGGCCTTGCACCGGGGCGCGGCTGTCGGCGCAGATGGCCGCCTGCACTCACCCACCTTCGCTGCCGCAACGCGCGGCAGGCGAATCGCCGCGGTTACAAATGGAACGAGGTCAGGAGGCGCTTCTCGCTCTCGCCCTCGATCAGGGCCTCGAGCTCGATGTACCGCTCCAGGCCGCTCCCCGCCAGCTTCTCGCGGAAGAGCTGATCGAGCTGGAACACGCCCGCCGAGTTCGACATCTCGATGCGGATGCGCACCGGCTTCTCCGTCCCCGGCTCGATGTGCACCGCCTCGATGGCCGCCGCGGAGATGGAGTGAATGCTGGTGCTCCCCGACGAGAACGGGATGCGCGAGCGGCCCTTGGCCATGTCCAGCGCGTCCGCCACCCGCACCACCCCCGCCTCCACCGTCAGCGGCTTGCCCCCCGACCGGTGCGCGATGATGGCGTGCAGCACCTCCGAGCGCAGGATGGTGGCCGTCGCCACGTCGTACAGGTCCGCCAGCAGCTCCTTGACCTTCTGCTGGACCACGAACAGCGAGAAGCCCTCGTGATCGCTGCGGTGGATGGACATCCCCGTGTCGTGCAGCAGCGAGGCGAGGACCACCACCACCTCCGCGTCGTGCGCGTCCATCCCGTAGTTCTCCACCACGCCCGGCTGCACGCCGTGCTCGATCAGCGAGCGCAGCAGCTTGGCCGCGATGTTCATCACGATCTTGACGTGCACCGGCCCGTGGTCCGTCATCCCCAGCCGCTCCACGGCGTTCACGTTGACCGCCAGCCAGAGCGCGTACAGCTCGTCGTCGGCGTTGATGCGCTCCAGCAGCCTGGCGACCCTGGGGTTGCCGCGGGTGGGCACGTTCAGGGTCAGGCGGTTCTCGAACCGCTCCTGTACCGTGCGGCCGTACGTGGAGCGCACGTCCGCCGGCGTCAGTACGTCACTCATCCGTCCGTCTCGAAAACAGGTTGTGCGATGCGTCCCTCGCCTGCATTCCTACGCAGGTTCGGTTCCGGCCTGCAGCGCCAGGAAGCGCGCCGCCTCCGCCTCCGCCCAGAACGCGGGATCGCGTGGCGACCCGGCGATGAACCCCACGTGCCCGCCCCGCTTCGTGAACGCCGCGCGCAGGCAGGGGTTGGCGCGGATGGCGTCGTGGGGGATGGCCCGCTCGTCCACGAACGGGTCGTCGTACGCGTGCAGCAGCAGCGTGGGCACGCGGATGCCGGGCAGGAACTGCGCGCAGCTCTGCGACTCGTAGTAGTGCACCGCGTCCCGGAAGCCGTGGATGCGCGCGGTGGCCGCGTCGTCGAACTCGCGGAAGGAGCGCGCCGCCATCACCCGCTCCGCGTCGCAGGCCGCAGAGAGCTGCTCGCGCTTCGCGGCGAACTTGCCCTGCAGCTTGCGCACGAAGTGCAGCGTGTAGCGCCGCCCCATGAACGAGCGCCACAGCTTGTCCGCGCCCATCCCCAGGTCGAAGGGGATGGAGACCGCCGCCGCGGCGGTGAGCACGGCGTCCGCGCCGCGCTCGCCCAGGTACTTGAGCAGCATGTTGGCGCCCAGCGAGAAGCCGATCGCCAGCAGCCTGGCCCGCGGAAAGCGCCCGCCCAGCACGGCCAGCACGTGAGCCAGGTCGCCCGTCTCGCCCGCGTGGTACAGGCGCGCGGCACGGTTGGGCTCGCCGCTGCACGAGCGGTAGTTCATGGCCACCGCGCGGATGCCGCGGCGGGCCAGCGCGCGGCAGGTCTCCAGCACGTACGACGAGCCCGAGCTGCCCTCCAGCCCGTGCACCACCACGCACAGCGGCGCGTCCTCGCCCGCCGGCGCGCCGTCCACCGTCGCGAAGTCCAGGTCCAGGAAGTCGCCGTCGGGGGTGTCGATGCGCTCGCGGCGGTACGACACCCCTCGCCCGCGCGGGATCAGCCGCACGCCGACGGTCTGCGCGTGCGCGCCGGGCAGCCACCACGCCGGGCGGTAGGGAGTGGGAACGAAGCGCTGCGGATCGGGCATGGACGGAAATCTATCCCGCCGCCCCTTGAGCCCGACACCCGCCGCGCGGATATTCAGCCGCGCATCCTCCGCGTTCCGCATCTCCCTCCCCGCCCCTCCGCCCGCCCGTGTGGCTGCTCCCCTTCTTCTCGCCGCTGTCCAAGCTCGCGGTCCGCACCTTCTACCGGCTGGCGGTATCGGGCGGGCAGGTGCCGCGTAACGGTCCGGTGTTGCTCGTCGCCAATCACCCCAACTCGCTGATGGACCCGGCGCTGGTGGCGGCGGTGGCGGGGCGGCCGGTGCGCTTCCTGGCCAAGGCGCCGCTGTTCACCGATCCCAGGGTCGGCTTCCTGGTGCGCGGCTCCGGCGCCATCCCCGTCTACCGCGCGCACGACAACGCAGGACCGAAGGTGGCCACGGAGGACACGTTCCGCGCCGTGCACGCGGCGCTGGCGGAGGGCGCGGCGGTCGGCATCTTCCCGGAGGGGATGAGCCACAGCGAGCCCTCGCTGGTGCCGCTCAAGACGGGCGCGGCGCGCATCGCGCTGGGCGCGGCGGCGCTGCTGGGCGGCGCGTTCCCGGTGGTGCCCGTCGGCCTGACCTTCCGGCAGAAGGAGACCTTCCGCTCGGAGGCGCTGGCGGTCATCGGCCAGCCCGTGGCGTGGGACGACCTGGCCGGGCGCGGGGTGGGCGATGCGGCCGCCGTGCGCGAGCTGACCGCGCGCATCGCGGACGCGCTGGAGGGCGTGACGCTGAACCTGGAGCGCTGGGAGGACGCCCCGCTGGTGGAGATGGCGGAGGCGGTGTTCGCGGCGGAGCTGCCCACGGACCCGTCGCCGGCGGCGCGGGTGGCGCGGCTCAAGGAGACCACGGAGGCGCTGGCCGCCGTGCGGCGCGACCAGCCGGCGGTCTACGAGGAGCTGGCGCGCGGCGTGGGCCGCCACATCCGCGCGCTCGGCGTCCTGCGCATGACGCCGCGCGAGCTGCGCGCGGACACGGGGATGACGACGGCGGCGCGCTGGGCGGCGCGGCAGCTCACGGTGCTGCGCACGCTCCTGCCGGTGGCGGCGGTGGGGATGGTGCTCTACTGGCTGCCGTACCGCGCCACCGGCTGGCTGGAGGCGCGCGCCCGTCCCCTGCGCGACGTGCGCGCCACCTACAAGGCGCTCACCGGCATCGCGCTGCACACGCTGTGGACGCTGGTGCTGGCGGGGGTGGCGGGGTGGTGGTGGGGATGGCGGGCGGGGCTGGCCGCGCTGGTGGTGCTGCCCGCGCTGGCGTGGGTCACCGTGACGGTGGTGGACATGTGGCGCCGCGCCCGCGGCGAGGCGCGCCGCTTCCTGGTCCGCACCCGCCGCGCGGAGGCCCTGGCCGAGCTGCGCGAGCGCCAGCGCGCCCTGGCCCAGCGCCTCAACGAGGTGTGGGAGGGCGTGCGGGGGTAGGGCAGATTCCAGCAAGTTGGCTGAACGCCCTACCGCTACTTTTTCTACGGGTTGCTCCCGCGCCCGCCGGAGTCGGACGAACGGTTGGGGTTGTTCGCGTTGGAACGGCCGTCGTTCGGACTCTCTTTCGAGCCGTCCGTCCGTCCACGGAATCGCACCGTTGACCCGCCCCCTTTCCACTGGTGCATCTCGCACCGGTTGCTGTTCGGAAGGGCATCACCGCCGCACACCAGGCATTTGTGTTCAGGCATTACTCCTCCCAGGGAACCGCGACGCGCGGATTTCCATCGAACAACGCTGCAATGGTCAGCAGGCTTACCAGAACGGCTGCCACAAGGATGGCACCCTGGGCGCGCAGGAGCCAACCCGTCTTGATCTCGTAAGCGTTGCGCAACGCGTCAGTGCATCCCCGCCACTGCCTGGCCTCATCCGCCCCCAACCGCCGTTCGTATTCCGCGAACGCCACCGGATCCGAGACCGGCATCATCAGGCAGACATCCTGCTCGATTTCTACGGGCGGGGGCGGAGACGCAACCTTCCGCCCCCAGAGTGAGAGCAGAGCAAAAAGCACGGACGCGAGCAGCGTGAGGATCGCAGTGGTCAGGATCCATCGCTGCCATCCCGGCTCATTCGCGGATACTCCGCGCGCGAACGCGAATACTGCGGCCAGGAAGATGCCGGCCATCGCGACGGTACCCTGTGCCTTGGTCTCGACGCTCTTCCACGACTCGACGAGGTCGCGGTACTCGCGCTCATACGCGGCGACCACCTGCCGCTGCAGGGAGACCTTGCGCTCCCGCAGTTTCTCGGCGGAATCGGACTCCGGCATCGGGCTCCCCGAGCACGTGCTCTCAAGAGGTGACCGGCCTGGCACCATCTCCATAGACGGCGGACGAGGCCGCGCTTCCCTTCCCCCACACTTCCAGGCGCCGACGCGACGGCCGGGCTACCTGAAGATGACGGGCGGGAGGAACGCGGCCAGCAGGGTCAGGATCGCGGCGCTGATGAAGACCATCACCGTCAGCTCGTCGCCGTCGACGCGGACGGGCCCCGCCAGGCTGACCTCGCGCACGCGCGCCACGTCGGCGAGCGCGACGGCGATGCGCTGCCGCGCCTGCCCCGTGCCCGCCCACCCCCCGACCACGCTGTCGCCCTCGACGACCGGGCTGCGGAGGAGGATGCGCTCGCCGGAATGCAGCTCCACCTCCACGTCGCGGCCCGCCGCTGCGCGCACGTCCTCCGCGGGCTCCCGCACGACCGGCGCGCACGCGGCGCAGCTGAGGGCCAGCACCAGCAGCGCACGGCGCGCGCGAGCGGGCACGCACGGAAGGACGCAGCCAGGCAGGCATCGCATCGACCGGCGATTCGGAAGCGGATGGGGATGCATCGGCTGACCGGGATCAGCGGCGGCCGAGCGGGAACATGACGCCGACGGCGGCGAAGGGACGCGCGCGGTTCAGGTTCGCCAGCACCGTCACGCCGAAGGGGATGTCGCGGCTGACCACCTGCGCCTCGAGCGGGATGCCGACCGTTCGGAAGGGCACGTCGTTCCGGGATCCCTCGACCAGGCTCAGCCCGAGCCAGGCAGCACCCCAGTTGCGCCGGTATCGCCGGGCATAGCCGTAGAGCAGCGCGTACTCCTCTACCGTCACCGGCTCGCGCGCGACATCCAGCTCCTGTGAGTCGTGGAGGGTGATCCGCGCCCGGATGGCGTTGGGCTCCCAGATCTGCGCCGCATCCAGCTCCACGAAAAGTCCCACCGTGCTCACGCCTACTCCCAGGCCGAACCAGCCGGGCGTGACGTAGCGGGGCTCGCCGGTCTGCGCGGCGGCGGGGCCGGCGGCAAGCAGCAGCGCGAAGGCGGTCCGGGCAGCCCGCGGCATCACCGCTCGGCCGGCGTGACGGTGAGGCTGAGGGCAAAGCTGTCCGCCGGGAGCCGCTCCCACGGCCGCTGGTAGCGCATCAACAGGCGCGTGGAGCCGGGGCTGCGCGCGGCAAATCGCCACGTCGCCGTCCCGCCGGCGCCGTCGTTCCCGGCGCGCGCGGCCTCGTTCGGCGTGAACGTAGCCCGCCGCAGCGCGATGACGGCCGTGTCGAGCCTCTCGATCACCCACTCGTACCCGGTGCTGGGGTTGGAGGGCAGCTCCACCTTCAACGTGTCGCCGGGCGCGAGGGAATGGCTGCTGCCGCTGGCGTTGTGGAACAGGGTCAGCTCCGTCGTCGGCCCGCGAGGCCCGTCGTGTTCGACGCGGCAGGCCGCGAGCAGCAC
>DASTLD010000255.1:0-3875 GCA_035715345.1 Longimicrobium sp. | reverse complement strand
CCACGACCGCCGCCCAGGGGACGGCCTCCGACTTCAGCTCGATGGGCTGCGGAAAGGCGAAGGTCACCCAGTCCGCCGCCGCCGTGGGCTCCAGCGTGACCGGCGCGCTGGCCGCGCCCTCCACCGGCTGGCCGGGCTGGCTGGGGTCGCCGCCCGTGCCCGGCTGGTGCGCCAGCAGCACCACGCGCGCCTCCGCCCCGCCCGTCTCCGCCCGCAGGCGCACCCGCACCGCGGTCAGCTCCTCCAGCAGCCCCGCGCCCGAGGGCAGGCGCGCGCAGGCGGCGCGGTCCGCGTCCAGCACCAGCTCCGCCCCGCCCGTGATGGTCACCGACTGGTAGGAGAGCTGGGTGGCCGGGTTGGGCAGCACCGGGGGGTCCGCCCGCTCGATGGGCAGCACGCCGGAGACGGACAGGTCCAGCCGCTGCACCCGCTGCACCCACGCGGGCACCGGCAGGGACACCCGCTGCACCCCCTCCGCCGTGAACTCCACGTCGTGCGCCTCCGTGCCCCCCGGCCGCGAGCGCGCCAGGTAGCTCACGTCGCGCGTGCCCGGCGTGGGCTCGCGCAGCTCCAGGCGCCCCGGCGTGCGGGACAGGAGCTGCAGGGAAAAGGTGACGGCGGAGGCGTCGTCCGGGTCGCCGGTCAGCGCGGCGAAGGAGGGGCCCAGGTCCACCGTGCGCTTGCCGTTGGCGTCCCACCCCCCCGTGCCGGCGCGCACCGGGCCGTTGAAGGTCCACACCGCGGCCGCCCCGTCGATCCGCAGCTCCAGGTTGGAGGGGGGGTCGGGAAGCTCGACGAACAGCGCGTCCAGCGGGTCCGCGGTCGCGTGCACGCCGGAGATCCGGACCAGCAGCCGCTCCGTGCGCACCTCGTTGAACGCGGCCCGGTTGGAGTTGTAGTCCCCCTCGCGCAGGGGCAGGTCGATGGTGTCGAACCCCAGCCCGGTCCACGCGCGGACGCTCTCGATCTCCACGGTCGACAGCGGCAGCAGCACGCCCACGGAAGCCACGGTGAAGAGCGCCCCGAAGTCCGCCACCAGCTCGACGGTGCGGACCGACGAGGCCGTCGTGTCCGACTGGATGCGCACGCGCGCGGCGTCCCGCAGGCGCACGGCCTGGGCGGGCAGCGCGGTCAGCTCCACCTCCAGCCTGCGGACCACGGCGTTGCGGTTCAGCGCCACGTTCAGGGAGCGCGCGGCCACGCCGTCCGCGGTGACCTGCGTCCCGAAGGCCACGGCGATGGACTCCTCGAAGTACCAGTCCGAGATCGTCGCCTCCGCGCCGCCGGCGAAGGACTGCCCCCCGCCGGCGGCAGGCTGGATGAGCTCCGTGCCCCCGCCGCCGAACGACGCCGCGGACTGGATCAGCGAACCGCCGTCCGCGAGCTCCTGCACCGCCTTCTGGACGGACTGCTGCGCGCCGCCGTAGTTCACCGCCATGCGCGCCCCCTACAGCCGCGTGGGCGAGATGTAGCGGAACGCGCTGATGGCCTGCAGGCTCTCCGTGGAGGTCAGGCGCAGCGGCTCCGACAGCACGTTGACCGAGGCCTCGTTGATGAGCTGCGCCGCCTTGTCGCCGCCGATCTCGAACGTGGGGTCGCTGACCGCCTCCTTGAGCTCCGGGCTGGAGTCGATGAGCTGCGTGGCCTGCGCCAGCGACAGGGTGTCCAGCGCGGCGGGGTTGGACACCGCCTCGAGCTGCCCGAAGTTGATGTAGTTCAGGTCGGTCACGGTCACGAACACGGTGCTGCCCACCGGCACGGAGCTGCCCGCCTGGGGATACTGGCTCGAGACCGTGTTGGTGGGGGGCGGCAGCGCGATCTCGCCGATCAGGTCCGGGTTGATGATCGGCTCCGAGATGGGCGCGTACGTGGGGGGCGAGTACGTGGGTGCCGCGTACACGGGCGCCGCGTAGGTGGGCGCAACGTAGGGCGTGCCCCCGGTCGAGCCGAGCTGGTTGATGGCCATGGGGTCTCCGGTGTGGGGTCAGTAGCTGGGATCGCCGACGGCGTACACCAGCCCGGCGGCCTGGATGGTGGTCTGCGCGGCGCTGGGCGTCATCCCGATCACGTTCGGCACGGTCACCATCTGCACCGGCGGCGGCGCGGCCTGCGGCGGCGCGGCCACCACGATCTGCGCCATGGTGCCCGAGGGCGGGGCCAGCTCGCCGGGCGCCGGCCACTGCATCAGCACCGGCAGGCCGATGTAGGCCGACGCGAAGCCGCTGGCGGGCAGCGACACGCCGTGCGTGTCCAGGATGCGCAGCTGCACCTGGCTGAGCGCCCCCACGGCCGCCGGCAGCGCCGCGCCCAGCACGTTGGGCATGCGCCCCTGGGTGGCGGGCAGCGCCAGGTTGAGCGGGTCCACCGAGGGGGTGCCGGTGGGGCCGATGGTCAGCGCGCCCTGCGCGGGCGTGAACCCCGGCGCGGAGGCGTGCACCACGTACGACCCCGCCGGCAGCCGCGGCAGGATGAAGTGCGGGTCGCCCGCGACGGGGGGCACCGCCTCCACCGGCGGCGCGCCGGCACGCACGGCGGTGACGCGCGCCTGCTGCGGGTCCAGGTTCTGCGCGGTCAGCAGCACCCGCCCGGTGCCGGTGGCGGCCTTGAGCACCTCCTGCGCCGCGGACAGCCCGTCCACGAGGGCGTTCCACGCGTCGGCGGTCACCGGGTCCCCCGGCGCGGCGTGGGTGGGGATGTAGTCGAGCGGCATGCGTCAGGACTCCGGTTCGGGGGGTGTGGGGGGCGACGGCCACAGCTCCGTGCCGCCGCGCAGGCCCAGCAGCGGGTCCGGCGTGGCGCCGCCCAGCGCGCCGCCGCCCAGGACCCAGCGGTCTTCCAGGTACTCCACGCGCACGTCCACGCCCGCGGGGCGGTGGCGCTCCAGCGCCTCCTCCACCCGCGCCAGCGCGCCCGCGCCCTCCGGCTCGTCCGGGTACAGCGCCCGGAAGCGGGCGGGGATCAGCACCCGCACCGCGTACGCCTCGTGCTCCTCCCAGCTCAGCGCGATGCGCGCGGACGGGACGGTGGGCGGCGGCTCTCCCCCGCCGTGGAAGACGGTGGTGCCGAAGAAGCCCGCCTCGTGGCGCGGCACCGGCAGCGTCCGCCGGTTGGCCGCCTCGTCCTCGCCCGCGAAGCGCGCCTCGTGGACGAAGAAGGCAAAGCGCGTCTCGCCCAGCCCCACGCCGGGCATGGGCAGCGGCAGCCCCTGGTGCGGGAACACGGCCACGGGCGAGAAGGCGCCCGCCGGCGTGGCCACGGCGAACGTCGCCACGCGGGCCGGGTCCGCCCCCGCGCCGGCGAAGACGAAGTCGCGCGGGCGCACGGGCGAGTCGTCGCTGCCCGCAAAGCAGGCGCCCTTCCACGCCCAGGCCTGGCTGGTCACGTCGCGGCCCTCCAAGCGCACGTGCCCGTCCTCCGCGAACACCAGCGTCTCCCCGTCCGGCACCGTGCCGGCGAAGGCCACGCCGTGCCCCTCGTCGCGGTTGACCAGCATGGGGCCCACGGTCTTGCTGCCCACGCCGATCACGGCCGCGCGCAGCCGCACCCGCCCGAAGCCGCGACGCAGGACGGTGAAGCGCTCCCCCGTGTACCACAGGCGCGCGTCCTGGTCGCGGTCGCCCTCGCGGCGCAGCGGGTTCTCCTCGATGCCCAGCAGGTCCGGCACGGCGGGCAGCGCCTGCTCCACCGCGTGCCCGCGCCAGCGCGCCAGCTGCGCGGCCGTCTCCGCCGCCAGCGGCGTGTCGGGCCCCGGGCTGGCGACGCCGAGGACGCGGAGCTGGCGCAGCGCGTCGCCCACCAGCACGCCCATGCGGCCCGCCAGCTCCGCCGCGGTGGTAGTGGGGCCGATGAGCAGCGCCGGCTCGGCAAAGGGGTCG
>DASTLD010000254.1:0-3704 GCA_035715345.1 Longimicrobium sp. | reverse complement strand
GAGCGCGCCTGGTACGTCGCCCGAGGCATGCCGCCGCCGCGCGACTCGGCGCTCGCGGACGTGCGGGAGCTGGCGCGGGTGCGGGGCTTCGCGGGCGTGGCGCGGCTGGACCAGGTGCTGGCGGTGGAGCCGGGGCGCATCCCCATCAACCACGCGCCGCCGGAGGTGCTGGCGGCGCTGCCGGGCTTCACGCCGGAGCTGGTGGGGCGGGTGATGGAGACGCGCGCGCGCGGCGAGCGCATCACCGACCTGCAGGTGCTCTCCGGCCGGCTCTCCACCGGCGCGTACGGGGAGCTGATGCGCGCGTTCGCGGAGCTGTCCGCGGAGGCGGCGGTGGAGCCGGACGCGTGGATCGTGCGCGCCCGGGGGCAGGTGGGAACGCCGCCGGTGACGGCGGTGGTGGAAGTGCGCCTGGTCCGCGGCGGGGACCGCGCGGGCATCGTGCGCAGGAAGACGTGGGTGGAATGAGCACTTCGCTGGGCATCGCGGTGGGAGACGGCAGCGTGCGCGCGGTGGTGCTGCGCGGCGGCCGGATCGCGGCCGCCAACGAGACCGCGCTGGAGTCGGGCGACACGCTGGCCGACGCCGTGGCCGAGCTGCTGGCCGGCGCGCCGCTGCCGCGCTACCCGCGGCCGCGCGTGGTGCTGGCGGTGGGACCGTCGCTGGCGCAGACCAAGCGGCTGTCCGGCCTGCCGCCGCTGGACGACGCCCGGCTGCTGGCGCAGGTGGTCCGCGAGGGCGCCGGGCGCTTCTTCCTGCGCAACGGGGCGCCGCTGGCGGTGACGGGCGTGCGGATGGTGGAGCCCGGCACCGCCTGGGCCGCCGCGCTGGACGAGCGCACCGTGCGCGCGGTGGAGGCCGGGTGCCGCGCCGCCGGGCTGCGGGTCGACGCGGCGGTGCCGTCGGTCGCCGTGCTCGGCACCGCGCTGCCGGTGGAGCAGGTGCTGTGGCCGGACGGCGACGTGGTCGCGGAGGTGCGGATGGAGGACCGCGAGCTGGCCGCCGTCCGCCGCCTGCCACGCGGCGCCGCCCCGGCCGCGGCGCCCATTCCCGTCATCCCCGCGCTGGCGCGGCTGGGCGACGAGGCCTGGCGCTACGCGGACGCGTACGGGGCCGCCTCCCTACCCGCGTGGGAGCCGATGGTGGTGCGGCCGGGCGGCGGCGGCGCGGGCACGGTGCCGCGCTGGCGCATGGCGCTGGCGGGGGCGGCGCTCGCGGCCTCGCTCGTCGCCATGCTCACCGCGCCGGCGCTGCGGGCGATGGGGGCGGAGGACCGCGCGGCGGCGCGCATCGCCGCGGTGCAGGACCGCCGCCGGGCCGCCGCGGACACGGAGCGCGAGCTGGCGCGCGTCAGCGCCGCGCTCGCGGAGGGAGCGCGCTTCGGCGCGGACCGCTACGCCGCCACGCTGCTGCTGGCGGACGTGACCGCCGCGCTCCCCGCCGGCACCGCGCTGGTCGCCTTCCGCGCGGACAGCACCAGCGGCAGCATCGTCGCGCTCGCCCCGCGCGCCGCGCTGGTGATGCGGCCGCTGGCGAAGGTGCCCGGCATCGTGGCGCCGGAGATCGTCGGTCCGGTCACGCGCGAGGCCACGGCCGGGCAGGAGCTGGAGCGCGTCAGCATCCGCTTCGGCCTCGATGCGAAGCGCCGCGCCGGGACCGCATTGCCGGAGGGGAGCCGATGATCGCGCGTATGTCGGACCGCGACCGGCGCGTGCTGGTGATGGGGGCGATCGCCATCGCCCTGATGCTGCTGCTGACGCGCGGTCTGCCCGCCTGGCGCCGCTGGGACCGCGACGCGCGCGCCGCCGCCGCGGAGATGGCGGCCGAGGCCGCGCGGGCGGAGGCCGGCGTGCGGCGCCTGCCCGCCGCGCTGGACTCGCTGCAGGCGCGCAAGGCCAGGCTCGTCGCGCTGGGCCAGTCGCTGCTGGACGGCGACACGCCGGCCGCCGCGGGCGCCACGCTGGCGTCGCTGGTCACCGGCGCGGCGGCGCGGGCAGGGGTGCAGACCGGCTCCGTGCAGGTGCGGCCGGACACCACCGCCGGCGCCACCTTCTCCCGCATCCGCGTCAGCGCGGACGGGGTGGGCGACCTGCCCGCCATCACCCGCATGCTCACGCTGCTGGAGGGCGCGCCGGAGCTGCTGGCCGTGCGCGCGCTGGCCATCACCCAGCCCGACGCCGGCGGCCCCGCGGACCGCGCGGAGAGCCTGCGCGTGGAGATCACCGTGGAGGGCCTGGCCCTGGTGCGCGTGAAGCGGGCGGAGGCGGCGCGATGACCCGGCGCCTGGAGGCCATGCTGTGGGCGCTGGCCCTGGCCCTGGCGCTGGGGGGATGGCTGCGCTGGCGCGCGGCGGAGCCGGACGCCGCGCCCTTAAGCGAAGCGCTGGCCGCGGCGCCCGCCCCGCCCGCGCGTGTCCCGCGGGCGCGGCTGGAAGAGGCGGCCCGGCTGGTGGCCGCGGGTAACCCCTTCCGCCTGGAGCGCGCGCCGGCGCCCATCGGCTTCGGCGCGCCGGCGGTGCCGGGGATGCCGGGCATGCCCGACGGGCCGCCGGTCTTCGCGCCGCCCCCGCCCCCGCGGCCGGAGCTGCGCATCACCGGCATCGTGGGGCCGCCGTGGCAGGCCATGCTGGAGGGCGTGCCCGGCCGCCAGGAGGCCGTCGTCGTCAGGCGCGGCGACGTGCTGGGCGACCTGCGCGTGCGCAGCGTCACGCGCGAATCCGCCGTCATCGCCGGTCCGGACACCACCTGGACCCTCACCGTACGCAGGCCATGGCAGTAAGAGCATTCTCCCTCGCCGCGCTGTGCGCCGCGCTGCTGTGCGGCGCCGCGCCGGCGCGGGCGCAGACCCCCGCCGTCTCCGAGGGCGCGGGCGGCGTCACGGTGAACCTGGTTAACACGGAGCTGCGCGCGGCGGTGCAGGCGCTCAGCCAGTACCTGGACCGGCCGGTCTACTTCGGCTCGCTGGGGAACACCCGCGTCACCTTCCAGAGCCCTGCGCCGGTGCCGCGCGCCGACATCCCCCGGCTGCTGCGGGGGCTGCTGGACGACCAGGGGTACGACATGGAGGACGCGGACGGCGCCTACCGCATCCGCCAGCGCGCGCAGGCACCCCCCGCGCAGCCGCCGCCGGTCATCGGCGGCCCGCCCGTGGCCCGCGCGCCGGGGGGGATGGAGCTGAACGTGATCCACCTGCGCCACGCGCGCGCGTCGGACGTGTCGGCCACCATCAACGCGCTGTACGGCCGCGGCGGCGCGCTGGGCGAGCGGGGCCGCAGCCCCGGCCTGTCCGACCAGCTCCGCGACAACCGCATCGACCCGGTGGGGCAGCCGGGCGCGGCGCCGGGGCAGGGGCCGGTGTCGCGCGGCGACCTGGCCGGCGACCTGATCATCGTCCCCGACTCGCGCACCAACTCGCTGCTGGTGCGCGCCTCCGCGGCGGACTTCGAGCTGATCCGCGCGGCGGTGGAGCAGGTGGACGTGCGGCCGCTGCAGGTGGTGATCGAGGCCACCGTGGCCTACATCCGCCGCGACTACCAGTTCCGGCTGGGCGTCAGCGGCTCCACCGGCGACGTGCGCGTGCCCGGCACCGGCAACACCACCGGCGGCGGCGGCACCACGGGCGGCAGCACGGGCGACCTGGTGCTGCGCGCGCTCAACCTGGGCGGCATCGACCTGGACCTGGTGCTGCAGGCGGGCGAGAGCCGC
>DASTLD010000253.1:0-2418 GCA_035715345.1 Longimicrobium sp. | reverse complement strand
TCACCGGATACGAGCACTGGGGCCGCCGCTTCAGCCTGCGCGACCCGTCGGAGCACGTGCCCGGCGCGGACGGGGGGCGGCAGGTGGTGGACGCGGAGCGCCTGGTCAACGCCATCCTGCTGGGCGACGCCACCTACGACGCCGTGCTGCTGGAGCTGTGGCCCGCCGGGGAGCGCGCGTGAGCGGCAGGAGACGCGTGCTGGTGGTGGTCTCCGACCCCGCGGACGCCGCCGGGCTGCCGCGCGAGACGGCCATCGCCGCCGAGCGCTACCTGGAGGGCGGGCCCGCCGCCGGCGACGAGCGCACGCTGGTGGTCAACCTGTGCCGGGAGATGGAATACGGCTCGCCCGGCTACTACGTCTCGCTGCTGGCGGACGCGCGCGGGCAGGCCGTGCTCCCCTCCGTGGAGACCCTGCAGGGTCTGGCGGACCCCTACGGCCGCTTCCGCGCCCTGCAGGAGCGCGGCATCCCGACGGTGGACGAGACGGAGATGCTGATCCGCCGCCGCGCGCTGGGCCTTGCGAGCGAGGCCGGGCCGGTGCCGCTGGTGCGCGCGATGGAGGGCGGCGCGCCCGTCGTCCGCCCCGCGCGCGAGGGCGAGCACGCGCAGGCGCTGGTGATGCTGGGCACCTGCGCGGACGCGCGCTTCCACCGCGCGGGGCTGCAGGTGTACCGCGAGTGGCCCGCCCCCGTGCTGCGCCTGCACCTGCTGCGCGAGCACGACGAGTGGAAGGTGGCGCAGGTGGCCGCCGTGCCGCCGCACCACCTGTCGCCGGGCGAGCGCGAGCGGCTGGCGGCGGCGCTGCGCGACGAGCCGCGCGTGCTGCGCCGCGGCCGCGAGGCCCCGCGCGAGGAGGTGCGCGCCTGCCTGGCCGTGCTGGTGGACCCGGCCGACCCGTTCAGCCCCTCGTCGCCGGAGACCATCGACCGGCTGGAGCGCGTGGCCGCGCGCATGAACGTGCACGTGGCCCGCATCGGCGCCGGCGACCTGCGCAAGCTGCCGGAGTACGACGCCCTCTTCATCCGCGCGCTCACCGGCGTAAGCGAGCCGGCCTTCCAGTTCGCGCTGCGGGCGGAGGCGCTGGGACTTCCCGTCGTGGACGACCCGCAGTCCATCGTCCGCTGCAGCAACAAGGTGTTCCTGGAGGAGCTGCTGCGCCGCGAGAGCATCCCCACGCCGCGCACGCGCATCCTGACCCGCCACGCGCCGTGGGAGCAGGTGGCGGAGCTGGGATCGCCCCTCGTGCTCAAGCTGCCGGACGGCTCCTTCTCCGCCGCGGTGCACAAGGTGGCGTCGCGCGACGAGTACCGCCGCCGCGCGGACGAGATGTTCCGCCGCTCGCCGCTGGTCATCGCCCAGGAGTACCTGCCCACCGACTTCGACTGGCGCATCACCGTGCTGGGCGGCCGCCTGCTGTTCGCCGCCAAGTACCACATGGCGCGCGGGCACTGGCAGATCCGCAGCGAGAGCGGCGGCAAGGAGCGCTACGGCCGGGTGGAGGCGGTGCCCCGCGCCCGCGCGCCGCGCGGCGTGGTGGAGACGGCGCTGCGGGCCGCGCGCCTGATCGGCGACGGGATGTACGGGGTGGACCTCAAGGAGACGCCGGCCGGGCCGGTGGTCATCGAGGTCAACGACAACCCCAACCTGGACGTGGGATACGAGGACGCGGCCGACGGGGCCGCCATCTACGAGGACCTGGTGGGCTGGTTCGTGAGACGCATCGAGCAGGGCGAGTTGCCCGCGCCGGAGCCGGAGGCGGCGGAGCACGCGGACGCGCTGGAGCGCATCCGCCGCCCCATCCCCACCGTGCAGGCCGCGCGCGGGGAGCGGCAGTACCGCCCCTTCGAGGTGGCGGGGCTGGAGCTGGAGTATCCGATCGTGGACCGCGACCTGAACGTGGTGCCGCTGGTGGAGCCCGCCTTCCGCCGCCTGGCCGGCCGCGCGGTCAGCGACGTGGACCTGGGCGCCGTCGCGTTCAGCAACGAGATCGCCGACCACGTGTTCGAGGTCAAGACGCCGCGCCCCCTGCGCAGCCTGGCGGAGGCGGAGCAGGTGATGGCGGAGGGGGTGCAGCGCTTCAGCGCCCTGCTGCGCAGCGAGTTCGACGCGCGCCTGCTGCCCACCGGGATGCACCCCTGGTTCGACCCGCGCCGCGGGCGCCTGTGGACGCGCTCCGGGCTGCGCGTCTACACCACCTACGCGCGCCTCTTCGACCTGCGCACGCACGGGTGGATGAACGTCCACGCCGCGCACCTCAACCTGCCCCTGGGGCGCGAGGAGGACGCCGTCGCCATGCACACCGCGGCGTCGTTGCTCATCCCCTACCTGCCCGCGATCGCCGCCAGCAGCCCCATGCACGACGGCGAGCTGCAGCCCGCGGCGGACGCGCGCCTGGCGTGGATCCTGGAGCACCAGGC
>DASTLD010000252.1:0-15417 GCA_035715345.1 Longimicrobium sp. | reverse complement strand
ACGTCCGCGGCCGCCACGGCGGTTGCGGCTGCCGCCACCCCCCACGCCCCCGCCGCCCACCCCGGCCATCCCGCGGCCCGGCTGGCCGTGCGACGGCGCATGGCCGCGCGCGGGCTGGCCCGGGCGGTCCGCTTCCACGCGGGTGCGGCGCTCGTCCTTTTCGCGGTGCAGGTGGTCCACCCGCGCCGAGCGGTGCGCCTTCTGCCCGATGCGCGCCTGCTCCTCGGCCTCGCGCTGCGCCTTGCGCTCCAGCTTCTCCTTGGCGCGGGCGCGGTCCTCCGCCTTGCGCTTGCGGATCTCCGCGATGCGCTCGGCGATGGGTACCTCGAAGCGCTCCGCCGGCTTGTGGCGGTAGTCGAAGCCCTCCACCGTCACGCGGCGCAGCGGCTTGCCGATGGCCCGCTCGATGGCGCGCAGGTCCGACTCCTCCTCCGGCGAGACGAAGGTGTAGGCGTCGCCCACGGCGTCCGCGCGGGCGGTGCGGCCCACGCGGTGCACGTAGTCCTCCGGCACGTGCGGCACGTCGAAGTTGACCACGTGCTCCAGCGCCTCCACGTCGATGCCGCGCGCCACGATGTCCGTGGCCACCAGCGCCTTGAACCGCCCGTTCTTGAAGCCCGCCAGCGCGTCCGTGCGCTGCGCCTGGCTGCGGTTGCCGTGGATGCGGGCGTTGGGCACGCCGTGGCGGTCCAGGAAGTCGCCCAGGCGGTTGGCGCGGTGCTTGGTGCGGCAGAACACGATGACGCTGCCGATGTCGCCGCGGCGCACCAGCTCCAGGAACAGGTACGGCTTCAGCTCCTCGGACACCGGGTACACCGCCTGGGTGATGCCGGTGGCCGGCGCGGCCTTGCGCTGCAGGTCCACGCGCACCGGCTGGCGCAGCATCTCGTCCGCCAGCTTGACGATGGGCGCCGGCATGGTGGCGCTGAAGAACAGCGTCTGGCGGTCGCGCGGCAGCGCCTTGAGCACGCGGCGGATGTCGGGCAGGAAGCCCATGTCCAGCATGCGGTCCGCCTCGTCCAGCACCAGCACCTCCAGCGCGTCGAAGCGCACGTACGGGTGCTGCATGTGGTCCAGCAGGCGCCCCGGCGTGGCCACGATCACGTCCACGCCCTGCCGGAAGGCGCGCTCCTGCGGCTCCATGCCCACGCCGCCGAACACGGCCGCGCCGCGCACGCCCAGGTGCCTGGACAGGTCCTGCAGGTGCTCGTGGATCTGCGCCGCCAGCTCGCGCGTGGGGCTCAGGATCAGCGCGCGGGTTTTGCCGCGCGGCTTCTCCGCCAGGCGCTGCAGGATGGGCAGCAGGAAGGCGGCGGTCTTGCCGCTGCCGGTCATGGCGCACGCCAGCAGGTCCCGGCCCTCCAGGCCCGGGGTGATGGTCTGCGCCTGGATCGGCGTGGGCTGGGTAAAGCCGAGGTCGGAAACCGCGCGGAGCAGTTCGGGCCGCAGCCCGAGCGTATCGAACGACATCAGTGGTGTTTACGGGCAAAAAAATACGGCGGGCTCGCGGCGCGAACCCCGCCATCCGCGCCCCCATACCCCGCATCGCCCAAAAGGGTCGCCTCGGGAACTGCGGGACTCACGCAGAGACGCGGAGGACGCGGAGAACTGCGGGAGTGCGATGAAACGAAAGCCCTCCCCCGAAGTTGGGGGAGGGTTTGGGAGGGGGCCTCCGCCTTCGCGAAGACCCCTTCCGCTCACCGCGATGCCATCGCCCGCTTCCGCGCTCCCATGGTGAGCAGGTAGACCACCGCCGCGCCGGCCAGCACCGCGAGGACCACCATCCACTCCTTCCACGTGGCGGAGAGCAGCATCCACCCGATCACCAGCAGCGCCAGGAAGGGGGCGATGCCGGCAAAGGCGGGCAGGCGGAAGGGGACGCCGCCCGCGCGCACGTCGCGGCGGCGCAGCTCGAACGCGGCCAGGCAGCACCCCGCGTACAGCAGCAGCGTCGCGATGTTGGCCAGGATGGCCAGCCGCTCGAAGCCGCTGCTCAGCGCCAGCGCCAGCACGAGCACCGCCTGCACCACGATGGCCACGTGCGGCGTGTGGTAGCGCGGGTGCACGGAGGCCAGCGCGCGCGGCAGGAACCCGTCGCGGCCCAGCGCGAACAGCGCGCGCGGCGTGGCCAGCGTCATCCCGCCCACGTAGCCGAACATCGACACCACGGCGCCGACCAGGATCAGCCGCCCGCCCCACGGGCCCATCGCCGCCTCCGCGGCGGCGGCCAGGGGCGCGTCCTGCGTGGCCAGCGAGGCGCCCAGGATGCCCTGCGCCACCAGGTGCAGTGCGATGTACAGCACCGTGATGGCCACCATCGCCAGCGCGATGGCGCGCGGCACCGTGCGCTCCACCTGCTTGACCTCGCCGCTGGGCACCAGCGCGCTCTCGATGCCCGCGAAGGCAAAGATCAGCAGGATGGCCGTGCGCGCCAGCTGGCCCGCCTCCGGCGTGTCCGTCCACGCCAGGTTCTCCGCCTTCACGGCGAACGCGCCGACCACGAGCAGCAGCAGCAGCGGCAGCAGCTTGGCCGCGGTGGAGACGATGTTGAGCCGCGTGCCCTGCCGCACCCCCGCGATGTTGACGGCGCCCAGCAGCACGAAGGTCAGCACCAGCACCGCCGGCCGCGCCGCGTCCTCCGGCAGGCCGGGAAAGAGCGCCACGAACGAGTCCGCGAAGACGGTCGAGACGGCCGCCAGGGCAAAGCTGCCGACCGCCCACAGCAGCACGCCCGCCAGGAAGCCCACCAGCGGCCCGAACGCCACCTCCACGTACGCGTACGGCCCGCCGGTCAGCGCCACGCGGCTGCCCGCCTCCGCGAAGCAGAGCACGATCAGCCCCATCGCCAGCGCGCACACCACGTAGGCCAGCGGCGCGGCGGGGCCCAGCGACTGCGCCACGCTGGACGGCAGCCGGAAGATGCCGCCGCCGATGGTCACGTTCACGATGCCCGCGGCCAGGCCCACCACGCCCATGGCGCGGATCAGCCCCGACTCGGGCGTGGTCGTGCGTTGCTCGTCCATGCGAAGTCCGGGAAGAGTGAGGAGCGGATGGCGCACACAGGATGCGCGCAAACGACAGCCGCCGCAACGATGCTCCGCCGCGGCGGCCGGTTTTCGTCCTCCCGGGCGGTCAGTCCGGCGCCTTCCGGAGCAGCAGGTCCGGCTTCGTGGGATTGCGGTAGCCGCCCACGGTGGGATCGTACGCCTCCAGCGGCAGCTCCCAGATGCGGTCCGTCTCGGGGTCGATCAGGCGGACGTACCCCATCGTCCCCTCGCGCCGCGCCTGCGACAGGTCCGTCGCGGGCACCTGGCGCGCGCTCCAGGCGTCGTTGAAGCGGCCGTATACGTCGTCGTGGCGGATGCCGCGCGGCAGGGCGGCCGCCATGCCCTGGCCCGGGATGGCGCCGTTGGTGATGCGGATGGCGTCGCGCACGCGCGGCAGCCAGTCCTTCACCTCGTCCCACTGCTCACGCGGGCTCTGCGCGCCGGTCACGATGGCGGAGTACTGCCCCGCGCCCTGCAGCACGTGGCTGGTGGCGCGGACGTGCGTGGGCCGTCCGTCCTGCCGGCTCTCGATCTCCGCCTCGATGCCCTTCCACACCAGGCCCGGCGCCGGCCCCGGCCAGTCCTCCGCCGCGGCAACGGAGACGAAGCGCGCGCCGCCCTGGCCCACCGACGCCAGGTTCCGCCGCAGGTACGCCTCCGGCGACGCCTGCCCGGCCGCGCCCAGAACGATGCTGCCCACCACGCCGGTGATGCCGTCCGGCGCGATCAGCTCGATGCCGTTGTCGCTCTCGATCACCTGCCACCCCTGCGGCAGCAGGTAGGCGAACGCGCGTCCCTGGCGCCACTCCAGCGGCGGCCGCCGCGGCCCCTGCGCCGCGGGAGTGGCGGCCGGCGTTGCGCCGCCCTCCTCCTCCGCGGCAGCCTCGTCGGCCTCGTCCACGTCCGCCTCCTCCGCGTAGGCGGGGCCCTGCACGATCTCCAGCCCCTCGTCGCCGCCGAACGCGCCCGCGGCCGCCGCGACGGCCACCGCCAGCGCGAGCACGCCGCCGCCGATCGCCAGGCGCTCCTTCGTGGGTCCCCGCCGCTTCCGGTCGAACGCGCTCTTCCAGTCCCAGGTCATCGGTGGATCGTCGATGGATCGGATGGCCTCCTGGTGCGGCAAAAGGGCCGCGCCCGTGGCTCGTATGTTTAATCCGCCGCGCCCGCCCGTCCAAGCGATTTCGTCCGCCGGCATGGTTCGCATCACCCGCTGGACGCGAAGGTCGACGCCCACCCGCGCGCCACGGCGCCATCGTACTGCGTACCTCATACTTCGTACTCCCCGCCGGGTGTGCTTCTTGCCCCCTCCACCCGTCCGAAAGCTCAGCACGGGTGGAGTTTCCGAAGAGGAGGGGCGATGAAGAAAATCGATGCGCTCCGGCGGCGGGCGGGCGCGTGGGCCACGGCGGGGCTGGTGTGCGCGCTGGCGGCGGGGTGCGCGGTCAACCCGGTCACCGGCCGGCGGCAGTTCGTGACCATCTCGGAGGCGCAGGAGATCCAGCTCGGCCAGCAGGCGGCCACGGAGGTGTCGCAGTCGCTGGGGCTGGTGGACAACGCCGCCCTGCAGGAGTACGTGCAGCGCGTGGGCGCCGAGCTGGCGCGCGAGTCCGAGCGGCCCAACCTGCCCTGGACCTTCCGCGTGGTGGAGGACCCCACGCCCAACGCCTTCGCGCTTCCCGGCGGGTTCATCTTCCTGACGCGCGGGATGATGGACCTGATGGACTCCGAGGCGGAGCTGGCGGCGGTGCTCGGGCACGAGATCGGCCACGTGACCGCGCGCCACTCGGTGAGCATGATCAGCCGCGCGCAGCTGGCCCAGCTCGGGCTGGGGCTGGGCAGCATCTTCTTTCCCAGCGCGGCGCAGACGTTCGGCGGGCTGGCGCAGACCGGCATGCAGCTCCTCTTCCTGAGCTACGGCCGCGACGCCGAGCGGCAGGCGGACGACCTGGGGTTCAAGTACGCCCTGCGCGAGAACTACGACGTGCGGGAGATGGACGACATCTTCGCCACGCTGCTGCGCATCGGGCAGGCGGAGGGGCGCAGCGCGCTGCCGTCCTGGCTGTCGTCGCACCCGTCGGAGCCGGAGCGCATCCGCACCGCCCAGGCGCGCGCGGACACGGTCACGCGCGGGCCGCTGGCGCTGCGCCGCGACGAGTACCTGGCGCGCATCGACGGCCTGGTGTATGGCGACGACCCGCGGCAGGGCTTCTTCCGCGACGGCGTGTTCCTGCACCCGGAGCTGCGCTTCCGCATCGACTTTCCGCAGGGGTGGCGCACGCAGAACCTGCCGCAGGCCGTCAACGCGCTGGCCCCGCAGCAGGACGCCATCCTGCAGCTCACGCTGGCGCAGGGCACCAACGCGGAGGGCGCGGCGCGGCGGTTCCTCTCGCAGCAGGGCATCCGGCCCGGGCAGGGCTCGCGGCAGAGCGTGAACGGCAACCCCGCGGTCGTCTCCTACTTCCAGGCGCAGACGCAGCAGGGCGTCGTCACCGGGATGGTGGCGTTCATCGAGCACGGCGGGCACACGTACCAGGTGCTGGCGTACACGCCGGCGCAGGCGTTCTCGCGCTACGAGCCCGCGTTCCGCCGCGTCATCGGCAGCTTCGACGAGGTGAACGACCCGGCCGTGCTGAACGTGCGCCCCAACCGCGTGGACGTGGTGCGCATCGCGCGGCCCATGACGCTGGCCGAGTTCAACCGTCAGTATCCGTCCGTGATCCCGCTGGCGGAGCTGGCCATCCTCAACCAGGTGGCCAACGAGTCCGCCACCCTTCCCGCCGGCCTGGTCAAGCGCGTCGTGCAGGAGTAGCGGCAACGACCTCACGCAGAGGCCGCAGAGGTTCAAAAGAGAGGACGCGGAGGACTTCGGTCCTCTGCGTCCTCTCCGTTCAACCTCTCTGTTTCCCTCTGCGTGTTGTATCCGCCCCTGCGGATCAGGCGGCGCGCTCCTTCCGCGGGCGGCCGCCCTTCTTCCCGTTCTCGCGCGCCGCGGCGGCCTTGGCCTCCGAGCGCGCCGCGCCGCCCTTTTTGCCGCCACGCGCTGCCAGGGCGCGCATCCACGCCCGCCCGCCGAAGACGCCCGCCATCAACCCCGGTACGCTGAGGTCGACGTCGAGCGTTTCCCAGTGCAGACCCTCACCATCCGGGTAGACTTCGACCTGAGCCAGGTCGGTCGGCTCAGCGCCGCGGAGCCCCTGACCCAGCTCGGCCGGGAACTCGAACACGCACCCGTTGACCAGGTCGATCCGCACGCGGCCCGTGGAGGCATCGTACGATGCGGAGACCGCGCGCGGCTCGCTCTCGTCGGCGGCTTTCGCCGCGGCGCGTGCGCGCTCGATCTGCGCGAGGAACTCGGGGTCCGTCGGCTCCGGAATTCTAAGCTTTTTCATGGATGCGCCTCCACGAATCCATCAGCTTCTGCTCGTTCTCTGCAACAATGCGGCACGCGAGCGCGATCTCAGGTGGGTTCATTCTCCGAACTTTTACCACTTCGAGCGACCGGATCCGGATGATCGCCACGCCGTCTGCCCTCCGGGCATGTACGTGAGGCGGCTCGTGGTCGTTCGGCCAGATGCGGAAGGTGAACCCCGATTCTCGGTGCACAGCAGACATACCATAAACCCAATCGGATTCGGTTGTCAAGAACTGCCTGTTTACTCCGTCCAAAGTTGGCGATGATGATTCGCGATCGCAAGAACGTTTTGCGTATTAGTAGTGCGGAGCGAGGGGCGGGGGCGGAGAAACGGGGGGCGAGGCTGGATTGCCTCGCCCCCGCGGAAGAATACCGACTCGTGCCGCCTAGCGGCGGGGCGCGGGCTGGACGACGCGGGTGCCGGCGATGCGGCCGGCGGTGTCGAGGACGTACTCGATGACGGCGCCGCTCTCGTCGCGCACCTGGCGCACGCTCTGGCCGGCGGCGTTGGTGGTCTGGCGCAGGACGGGAAGCGAGAGCAGGCTGCCCACCGTCCGCTGGCCCACCACGTTGCCGGCGGTGTCCAGCGTGCGCTCCACGATGTCGCCGGTGGTACCGACGGTGCGCTGCACGGTCTGCCCCAGCGTGTTCACCGTCTGGCTCAGCACGCCGCCGGGCGCGGTCAGGTTGTCCAGCGCCTGCCCCGCCACGCCCACCGTCTGGCTGACCACGCCGCCCGGCTGCAGCGCGGTGTTGGCCACGCCGCCCACGGTGCGTACGGTGTGGCCCACCGTGCCGACGAGCTGCGAGACGATCTGGGGATTGTTGTCGATGAACGTCAGCGCGCGGTTGACGATGTAGTACACGTTGTCCAAGTCCACCAGCAGCAGCGCCTCCGCGCGGACGCCGTGGATGCCCAGCCGCACCTGCCCGATGTACACGTCCGCGCCGGCGCTCACGCGCACCAGGTTGGCCACGCGCGCGTTGAGCGACAGGTGCGCATCCAGGTTGGCCACCTCGAGCGTGATGGAGCGCACGCAGAGGTCCGGCACCTCGAGGATCACGTCGTACTCGCGCCCGCGCTCCGAGGGCCCGGGCGGGCGGTTGCCGGGGCCGGGCTGGCACTCGCCCGGCGCGGTCTGCGCCGCCAGGCCCAGGGGCGCGGCGCACAGCAGCGCCGCCAGCGCGATCACGCTCCTCATCACCCCAGCTCCGTTTGCCCGGTGTGCGGTAGGATGCCGACGAATCCGCGCGGCGGGGTGCAAGAAGGGCGCCGGGCAGGGCGATCCGGGACAGGGCATGGAACTTGACGCCTTCCACGGCTTTCGCCGGGCACCCGAGCCGCGTGGCATGAGACTGGTCCGCATCGCTCCCGCCGCCGTCCTGCTGGCCTGCGCCGCCGCGCCCGCCGCCGCGCAGCCGGCCGCGCCGTGTGCCGTGCCGGCGGACAGCGCCGCCGCCGCGGGCGACACGGCGGCGGCGCGCCCGGACGTGCTGGTGCGCGCGTCGGTCCGCGCCCGCGAGGTGCGCTTCGCCGGCGAGCCGCGGGCGTCCGTGCGCATCGGCGGGTGCGCGCCGGGGGACTCGCTGCGCGTGCTGGAGCGGCGCAACCTGCCGGAGCGCGTGGAGCCCGGCGTCACCTATCGCGACGTCTACGTGGCCGTGGAGCTGCGCGCGTACCTGGACGTGCGCTGCCTGCTGGCGCTGGCCGCGGCGGCGCCCAACCAGCCCGGCGCGCCGGCGCCCGACCCCTGCGCGCCTCTCACGCTGCGGACTCCGGCGCCGTCCGCGCCGCCGCGCGGCCCGTGAGCCGGCGACCCATCACCCGAAAGGCGAGAGCGATGACGCGAACCCGAGCCGTCCTGGCCGCGCTGGCACTGAGCGCGCTCGCGGCCGCCGCCGCGGAGGCGCAGGTGCGCGACACGACGCGGACCCCGCCGACGCGCGTGCTGGGCCGCCCCGGCACCGGCGGGCGCCCGGTGACGACGACCCAGGTGGCGCCCGCGGCGCCGCTCGGCACGCCGAACTACGACGTGGTGCTGGAGGTCCCGGAGCTGTCGGTGGACTCCATCACCCTGAACGTCAACGACCTGCGCGCGCACCTGGCGGTGGACGCCAACGTCGCCAACCTGGTGACGCTGAACGCCGGCGCGGACGTGAACATCGAACGGGTGGAGCTGAAGGTCACCGGGGTGCTGGCGGAGGTCTACCTGTACGTGGACCTGGACAACGTGGCCCGCATCGTGGACCGCGTGCTCGCCACGCTGGAGGCCAATCCCCAGCTCCTGACGCAGCTCCTCACGGTGGTGGACAGCGCGGTGGGCACGGTGGGCGGCATCGCCAACACGGCGCTGCGGCCGGGCGGCGCGGTCAGCCAGACGGTGGGGGTGGTGGGGCGGACGCTGAGCAACGTGACGCAGCCGGGCGGGCTGCTGAGCCAGACCGTCAACACGCTCGGGCAGACGGTGCAGGTCACGCTGGACGCCACGGGCGGCATCGTGGAGCGCACGCTGGACACGGCGGGGCAGGTGGTGAACACGCGGAACCTCGGCGCCATCACCAGCCTGCCGGTGGTCAGCGAGACGGCGCGCAACGCGGCGGGGCAGGTGGTGCGGCAGGTGCGGCACGCGAGCGGCGCGCTGCTGGAGTACACGCTCGACCAGGCCGGCCGCGTGACCAACGCCCGCGTGCTCCAGCAGGCCGCCGGCACGCCGCGCTGAGCTGCCTGAACGGCATCACGCAGAGGGCGCGGAGGTTCAGAAAAGAGGACGCAGAGGAATGCTTCAGCTCCTCTGCGTCCTCTCGCTTCAACGTCCGTTGCTCGCCTCCCGGCCTCTAGCCCTGCGCCGGAGCGCGGGGCGGAGGCGGCAGGATCTGGAAGCCGCCGTAGCCACGGGCCTCTCGCAGGCGCCATTGGCCGTCCCCCGGCCTGACGACCAGGTCGTACGTCTCCGAATAGCTCCACTCGCCACGCCTGATGTACAGGTAGACCAGCGCGGTCGAATCGGTTACGACGACGGAGTCGACGCGGACCACGTACTTGAACCGGGCGTGCGCGCTCGGGGCGGGGAGGCTGCACGGGTCATCGACCTGCCGATCGAGCAGGTTTCTCAGTCCGGGCGGGACACGAGAGACCAGCATCGCCGGCCGCCCGGTTTTCTCGTACACGTGGCACGCGTCGAACGGGATGCTGTCGCCGCGGACGGATTGCCGGAACGACATCGCCTCGACGACCGCCGCGAGCGCATCCCGCTCGGCAGCCTGCGCCGGACTGGCCCGCGGTGTAGCGCATGCGGTCAGCAGCAGCACTGCCGCCGCGCCACGGCCTACCAGTTCGTGATACACGAGTTGCTTCCCGGACTGAGCAGGTTGAAGGGATACTCTGCGTATAGGTCGTAGCTTCCCATCATGATCGGCGGAGTGTGGTCAAACTCCAGGGCGTGCGCAGCTTCGTGGAGCGCGGTGTTGAACACGTTCCTGATCGCGGTTGCATCACCGCGGTTCGCGGCATCCAGGGTGGACGGTTCGAAGTGCATCGTCTTGGAGTCCCTGTCGTACAGGCCGTAGTGCACGCCCGTCTCCGCGTCTCCCTCAGGAGTGTCGTATCCCCCGCGGAACACCTTCCCGTCAGCCCATAGCTGGTTGAACGTCTCCAGCAGCGCTTCGCACTGCTGCGCGTTGGCATCGCTGGTGAACTCGGAGGCGGGCCGCTTGTGCCGCTCGATGGCCTTGCGGATGGTGGCGCTGTCGGCGGCGGTCAGAGGCTGGTTGCAGTTCGGGTCCTTCAGCGGGTTGCACTCCGGCTCGTCCACCGGTGGATACTGCCCGATGCCGTAGGGGTCGTCCGGGTTCGTCGGATCGTAGGGCGTGCCGCCGGGGCCACCACCAGTGCTGCAAGTCGCCAGAGTGGCGTCTTCCGGCGAGATCGGCTGCGCGGTGAGGCAGCTTCCCTCGTCGGTCTCGCACCAGGTCAGGTCCGTCCACGGGTCGCACTCGCCGGTCCCGCCGCCCGTGAGGGGGTCCAGCAGGCAGATGCCCCCGGTCACGCATCCCTGCAGGTTCTCGTACGCCGGACCGCCGCCGTCCGCCTCGACCCCCGTCGGCGAATCCGCGCAGCCGCCCAGGAGGAGCAGCACTCCCAGCCACGCAGCCAGAAAATGCGGGCGCATTCCCAAATCCTTTCATCAAAGGTATGTGCTTACCGCGATGAACGCCACAATCACGAAGTGCGTAACCGGTGATCGCCTCCTCTGGCAGGTGGGTTTTGCGCCGCGGAACGGGCAGGAGCGGCGAAGAAAGTGGTCAAAGTAGTCGCAACGATATCGGCGTGCAAGGATCGTCTTCCGGGTGGACCGTGCTTCGGCGGTGGCGCATGCGAGGCGAAACCGCGGGGCCACCAACGGCGTAGACGGCGCGCAACCCCTTCACCCCACACGCAGCCATGAGCGAGAACCCAGCGTCCGTCGTAGGCGAGTGCCCGCACTGCCGCGCCCCCATCCGCGCAGACCACCCGTACGCGTGGTGCGCGGAGTGCGGCCAGGCGCTGCCGCAGGAGATCCGTGACCGCACGGCCGCCCCACGTGCGGGCTCCCCGCCCCCGCCGCCGGAGGCGCGCACGGGCGAGCGCGTGGAGTTCCGCTACTTTCGCGGCACGCTGGCCACCTGGGGCGACCTGTTCGCGCAGGCGGCGGAGTTCGCCACGCGGGTGGGGCGCGAGAACCTGGTGGGCATCTCGCACTCGGCCGACCACGACGACGGCGTGGTGACGGTCTGGTACTGGGTGGATGCCTAGCGGGGCAGGGAAAAGCGGTGGCGCGCCTCCGTCCACCCCTGTACGCCGGGCGTGACGGTGCGCTCCACGAAGCGCACCTCGCCGTCCGCGGCGACGGAGAGCACCGTGGAGGCGCGGGTGCCGTAGAGGTCCGTGGCGATGAAGGGCGGGGAGAGCAGGCGCGCGCGCTCGATGCCCACGCCGGTGTCGGGCAGCTCGCCGTCCGCGGCCACGATGCGGTCCGCCAGCATCTCCAGCAGCGGCGCGTCCAGCTCGCCGCCGTCGCCGGCCAGGGCCTGGCGCACGGCGTCGCGGGCGCGGCGGACCTTGGGCCAGGGCGTGTCCAGCAGGTGGTTGCTCAGACCGTAGACGCCCGGCTCCAGCAGGCGCACGCCGGGCGCGCGGTTGCTGACGTACGCGAGGGCGCCGCCATCGCCCACCAGCAGGTTGAAGCCGCCGTACTCGCCGCCGGCCGCCTCCACCCCGCGTGCGTACGCCCCGGGTGATTCCGTCCCGCGCAGGAAACCGGCGACCAGCCCGCCGCGGGAGCGGGGGGCGGGGCGCATCTCCCCCGACCCGTGGTAGTTGGTGACGGCGGCGAACCGGCCGGCGCGGGTGATGCCCATCCAGGTGCCGCCCGCGCGCAGGTCGCGGCCGGCCAGCACCTCCGGCGCGTCCTCCCAGAAGGCCGCGGGCGCGGTGGGGCGCGCGTAGAGCTCGTCGCGGTTGGCGGCGACGACCAGCCGCCAGCGCGGGTGGGCCCGCCAGGCCAGGCCGATCAGGCACATGCGGCGTGATCCTGGCAGGGGTCCGAACCGCCCGCGGGCGCCGGAGTATCAGGGGCCCGCATCCTCGTCCACCGGGTACACGACATCGCCGTCTCCATGCTGGCTTACCGCACCCACCTGCTCTCGCCGGACCACGAGTGGGTGGTCTTCGTGCACGGCGCGGGCGGCAGCTCGTCCATCTGGTACCGGCAGGTGCGCGAGTTCCGCAAGAGCTTCAACGTGCTGCTGGTGGACCTGCGCGGCCACGGCGACTCGCAGCCGCCGCGCCTGGCGGACTGGGCCGGCCGCCGCTACGACTTCGACGGGCTGGCCCGCGAGATCCTGGAAGTGCTGGACCACGAGCGCATCGCCGCCGCGCACTTCGTGGGCATCTCGCTGGGCTGCATCCTGATCCGCAGCCTGGGAGACCTGGCGCCGGAGCGCGTGCGCTCCATGATCCTGGGCGGCGCGATCGTGCGGCTGAACGTGCGCTCGCGCGTGCTCATCGGCCTGGGCAACCTGACCAAGCGCGTCATCCCCTTCATGTGGCTGTACCGGCTCTTCGCCTGGGTGGTGCTGCCGCGGCGCCGCCACCGCGAGTCGCGCCTGCTCTTCATCAGCCAGGCAAAGAAGCTGTGCCAGAAGGAGTTCGTGCGCTGGTTCCGCCTGACGCACGAGGTCAACCCGCTGCTGCGCCTGTTCGAGCGCGCGGAGGCGCCCATCCCCACGCTGTACCTGATGGGCGACGAGGACTACATGTTCCTGGCGCCCGTGCAGCGGATGATGCGCGGCCACACGCGCTTCAGCCGGCTGGAGGTGGTGCCGGCCAGCGGCCACGTGGTGAACGTGGACCAGGCGGAGCGCTTCAACGCGACGTCCATCGCCTTCATCCGCGGCCTGGCCGCCGCCCCCGCGTGAGGCGCGCCGCGGGATGCCTCGCGCTCGCCGCCGTGCTGGCCGCGTGCGGGGGCGATGGGGGCGGGGGCGACGACCGGACCTCGCTGCTGGCGGCGGGCGACATCGCGGCGTGCTGGTGGCGCGGCGACGAGGCGACGGCGCGGCTGCTGGACCGCTACCCGGACGCGGTCATCGCCACCGTGGGCGACAACGTCTACCCCTCGGGCAGCCGCCAGCAGTTCCGCGACTGCTATCACCCCACCTGGGGGCGGCACCTGGAGCGCACGCGGCCGGCGGTGGGCAACCACGAGTACAAGACCAGGGACGCGGCGGGGTACTTCGAGTACTTCGGCGCGCGGGCGGGCCCCCGGGGCAAGGGGTGGTACAGCTACGACCACGACGGCTGGCACCTGGTGGTGCTGAACTCGGAGCTGGACCTGGACGAGGGCTCCGAGCAGCTGCGCTGGCTGCAGGGCGATCTGCGCCGGCACCGCGCGCGCTGCACGCTGGCGTACTTCCACCACCCGGGCTTCAGCTCCGGGCGCTACCGCGACCGCGAGCGGGACGAGGCGCTCTGGCGGGTGCTGTACGAGCACGGGGTGGACGTGGTGCTGGCGGGGCACGACCACCACTACGAGCGCTTCGCCAGGCTGACGCCGGACGGGCGGCCGGACCCGCGGCGCGGCATCCGCCAGTTCATCGTGGGCACCGGCGGGGCGCCGTCGTACACCATGGGCAAGCCCGTCCAGCACAGCGAGGCCATCGCGGTGGACACGCGCGGCGTGCTGCGCCTGGTGTTCCACCCGGATGCGTACGAGTGGGAGTTCATCCCCATCCCCGGCCGCCGCTTCGCGGACAAGGGCCGCGATCGCTGCAGTTGATCGGCTGTGGCGATATGCACGTCGCCGGGTGTGGCGCGATGGCGGGATGAAGAGGATGGGAGGATTAGGGTCTGGCGCGAGAGTAGTCGATTCATCGAGAGAAGCACGGTCCGGCCCATGTGCCGCCCGGCGATTGAATCGCGGCTACGAAAACGTGATGTCCCCCTGCGCGGACGGGTTTCGTGGCAGGTTGGGTGCGGCGCGGGACGCGGAGGTCGCGCCGGTCAGATTCGCATGGACCGGCGCGTTTTGATTCGCTGCGCCTCCGCCGCTCCCCCCGCGGCGCCGCCTTCCCCGTGGGTCCGCCAGCCGGTCTTTTCGCGCAGCCGTGCCTCACGGCCGTCCGCGGGGACATCCCACCCCTCCCCGTACGGAGCGCCCATGCGAATCCACACCCGCGCCACCTCCCTTCTCCTGCTGGCCCTGCTGGCGGCCTGCGCCGACCAGCCCGTCACGCCCGCCGCGCGCGAGGCCGGGCGCAGCCTGGCCGCGGCGAAGGCGTGCGCCGAATCGCCCGCGTTCGTGGTGCACACCGACCCGGAGCTGCGGGTCGCGCTGGCGGCCGCCGGCTCCGGCGACGTGATCGCCATCTCCGGCAACGTGGCCCTGGACAGCATCGTGACGGTTACCACGGAGGGGGTCACGCTCACCTGCGCGGAGCCGGGCGCGGGGCTCAGCCTTGCGCCCGGCAACGAATTCGGCCTGCTGCTGGACCTGTGGGTGGGCCACGTGACCATCTCGGGGCTGGTGCTGGACGCGGAGTACGGCTACGCGGCGGTCACGGCGGTCACCGTCGACGAGGCCGGCCTTCCCCACATCCGCCTGACCGCCAACGAGATCGACTGCGGCTACACCTTCTGCATCTTCGTGGTGGGCGTGCCGTACCTGGAGGTCACCGACAACCACTTCAAGGGCGACGAGACGCGCTTCGGCGTGCAGATCCAGGGCTCGCCGATCCCGCAGCCGGGCGGCGGCTATCCGCTGATGCCCGGGATCGTGGTCTCGCGCAACGTGATCGAGAACGAGGAGGGCTACCTTGGCCAGTACGGCGGCATCCGCCTGCGCGACGGCCGCGACGCGACCATCACGCACAACCAGATCCTGGGCAGCTGGTCCGGCGGCGTCACGCTGACCAACGTGTACGACTCGCGGGTGGAGCACAACCGCATCGACGGCGTGCTCCGCGACGGGATCGACTTCCTGCTCGTCTCCGCCCGCCGCATCAGCGCCAGCGGCGTGAGCGTGAAGGCCAACCAGATCACGAACGTGGGCCGCGCGGGGATCTCCGTGCGCGGCGCGTGCTGGAACACCTTCGAGGGCAACAACGTGGGCGACAACCCGGTGGGCGCGCGCTTCGAGCCCAGTACCGGCGACAACGTGTACCGCGGCGTCCACGAGATCGTGCAGGACGGCGGCGCCTTCGACTGTGACCTGGACGGGGACATCGACCCCAACCGCATCTCCGGCGTCCAGTCCCGGCCCCTGCCGGACACCGTCCCCGGCCCCGCTCAGTCGCTCGGCGCCGTGCCGGTGACCCGCGGTGGCCGCAGCTTCCCCGCGGCGCAGTAGACCCGAGGCGCACGTCATTCCGGGTCGCGCGACACGCCTTCCGAATGCGCCCCTCCCCCGAAGTTGGGGGAGG
>DASTLD010000251.1:0-5874 GCA_035715345.1 Longimicrobium sp. | reverse complement strand
GCACGCCCATGCAGGCGATGGCCGACTACTACAGGTCGAACCCGGAGTGCTTCCGCGACCCGCCCGCTAATCTCCCGGGTCCTGACACGTAGAGACGCCCCGCCGGGGCGTCTCTACCATGGACATGCGCCGTCCTGCGCTCCCTCTCGCGGCACTTCCCCGTTCAGTCCGCGCAGGCAGACTTCGTGTTGTCTCAGGCGCGGTTTCAACCGCCGGCTGGATGGCGGCGTCCCCGCGGGGGCCCTCACCCTGCGTGCACGTCAGGCGCGCGACTTCGTCGCGTCCTGCCGCGCACGCTGTCCCTCTCCCGCAAACTGCGCGGGAGAGGGCGAAGGGTGGTGCGCATCGCCGCCTGCCGTGGCAGGGCCGCCCCCGTAGAGACGCCCCGGCGGGGCGTCTCTACCATGGACATGCGCCGTCCTGCGCTCCCTCTCGCGGTACTTCCCCGTTCAGTCCGCGCAGGCGGACTTGGTGTTTTCTCAGGCGCGGTTTCAACCGCCGGCTGGATGGCGGCGTCCCCGCGCGGCCCCTCACCCTGCGTGCATGCTGGGCGCGCGACTGTCGTCGCGAGGCGGGCTGCTTCGCACGGGTGGGCGCGGTGCGGGCGGTGGCGTCCATCGCGCGCGGCCGCGAACCCGGCGCGGGCAGTACTCCCGTGCCGCGCAATCCGTGCACTGCCCTGACGAGCGCACCGTTCCGGTGCACGGGATGGGGCGGACGCACAAACATGTGTCGCAAACGAATGTCCAGAGATTGGGCGTAAACGCGGCAAAGGCAATGGGTTGGGCTGGAAACGTAAGTTTGGCGCGAAGCGTGATACAGGGAGGGGCGATCACCAAAACCATCGCACGCGAACCACGCCGCCGCGGGACGGTCCCGGGGCGGCGCGCCGATGGAGCGCCGCCGGGGGGCACCCTGCGCCCGGCCGCGCGCCTTTGCTGTTCATCACCCCCCCAGGAGAGACGCAATGAAGCAGTCCTACGCCGCCGCCCTGGCCCTGCTGGCGCTCGCCGCCTGCGCGGACCAGCAGCCCACCAGCTCCGCCGCCCGCACCGCCCCGGTCCGCTCCGTGGCCGCCGACGGCAAGTACATCGTGGTGCTGGAAGAGGGCGCCAACCCGCGCTCGGTGGCCGCCATCGCCGGCATCAACCCGACGCACGTGTACACCGCCGCGCTCACCGGCTTTGCCGCCGAGCTGAACGCCGGGCAGCTCAACGCGCTGCAGCACAACCCCAGCGTGGACTACGTGGAGGCCGACGCGCCCGTCAAGCTGTTCACCACGCAGACCACCGTGTACTCCTGGGGCATCGACCGCATCGACAGCCGCGACCTGCCGCTCTCCAACACCTTCGTCTACACGGGCGAGGGCGCGGGCACGCACGTGTACATCCTGGACTCCGGCATCAACAAGGCGCACCTGGACTTCGGCGCGCGCGCCAACTACATCCCCAGCGCCGCCAACGGCAACTTCGTGGGCGACGCCCGTCCGGACGCGTCGGACTGCCACGGCCACGGCACGCACGTGGCCGGCACGGCCGCCGGCACCTACAGCGGCGTGGCCAAGTCCGCGACCATCTGGGCGGGCCGCGTGGTCAACTGCTCCGGCGGCGGCACCACCAGCATGGTCATCGCGGGCATGGACTGGGTGGCGGCCAACGGCCTGAAGCCCGCCGCGGTGAACATGAGCCTGGGCTACGGCAACGTGCAGTCCGTGCGCGACGCGGCCACGCGCCTGGTGGCGGCCGGCTTCGTGGTGGTGGCGGCGGCCGGCAACGGCAACTTCGGCGGCACCCCGATCGACGCCTGCACGGAGGCCCCGGCAGGCGCCCCGACCGTGATCACGGTGGGCTCGACCACCAACACGGACGCGGAGTCGTCGTTCTCCAACTACGGCACCTGCGTGGACATCCTGGCGCCCGGCTCGGCCATCATGTCTTCGGACTACACGGTGACCAACGGCCTGGTCTCCAAGAGCGGCACGTCGATGGCCAGCCCGCACGTGGCGGGCGTGGCGGCGGTGTACCTGGGCCTGAACCCGCTGGCCACGCCGGCGCAGGTGACCAGCGCCATCAAGGCCAACGGCACCCCCAACACCATCACGCTGCACACCCGCAGCAAGAAGGGCTTCACGCCCAACCTGTTCCTGTTCCACAACTACTGAGCCCCCACCCCGCGCGGCACCGGCACGCGACCTGTCGTCGCGTCCCCGGTGCCGCGCTGTCCCTCTCCCGCCAAAGCGTGGGAGAGGGCGAAGGGCGGCGCTCGAAGCAGCGCACCGTGGCACGTCCGGCGCCCCTCGCGGGCGTATCGCGGGTGAACCCGCGGCGGTGGCGCTCCGCTGAAGCGCGAAGCCCCTCTCCCGAAGCACCGGGAGAGGGGCTTCTGCCTGCTACGGGGAAAAGAGACAGTGCCCATTTCTGCACCAGAGTCAATTGTTTGTCCGTGAACCGAAATGGTGCAGCGAAGCGGGCGGGTGCACCACTTCGCAGGGGCAGACAAAATCGGCGTAAAATGCTAAGTCGTTCGGGCGCGCGTGCTTGGCGCGCGGGCGCGTTCTGGTCCGCACAGTGCTTAAGCCCAACCCGCTCATCCCCAGCTTCTCGCCATACGCCCACACCGGCCTCACCGCCTGATCCACGGCGGCGTGCGAGACCTTTTCCCACGGTTTCCAGGAGGACGCCCCATGAAGCGCAGCATCGTCGCAGTCGCAGCCCTGGCGGCGCTGGCCGCCTGCGCGGAGCAGGGCGCCGCCCCCACGGCGGCGGACCGCTCCGCGCCCGTGCTGTCCCGCTCGGACGCGGGCAAGTACATCGTGGTGCTCGAAGAGGGCGCCAACCCGCGCGCCGTGGCCGCGGTGGCCGGCGTGGAGCCGCGCTACGTCTACACGGCGGCGCTCAACGGCTTCGCGGCCAGCCTGAACGCCGGGCAGCTCAACGCGCTGGAGCACATGGGCGCGGTGGAGTACATCGAGGCGGACGCGCCCGTGGAGCTGCTGACCACGCAGAGCGGCGCCACCTGGGGCATCGACCGCATCGACCAGCGCGACACGCCGCTCAGCACCACCTACACCTACACCTCCACCGGCCTGGGCGTGAACGCCTACGTGCTGGACACGGGCATCCGCCTGACGCACGCGGAGTTCGGCGGGCGCGCGCAGTACGTGCCCAACGGCAAGAACGGCAACTTCGTGGGCGACAACGCCACCGCGGACGACTGCCAGGGCCACGGCACGCACGTGGCCGGCACCATCGGCGGCGCCACCTGGGGCGTGGCCAAGGCGGCCACCCTGTGGGCGGCGCGCGTGGTCAACTGCTCCGGCAGCGGCGACGCGTCCATGGTCATCGCCGGCATGGACTGGGTGGCGGCCAACGGCCTCAAGCCCGGCGTGGTCAACATGAGCCTGGGCTACGGCAACGTGCAGTCCGTGCGCGACGCGGCCACGCGGCTGGTGTCGGCGGGCTTCTTCGTGGTGGCCGCGGCCGGCAACGGCAACATCTTCGGCATTCCCCAGAACGCCTGCAGCCAGGCCCCGGCCGGCGCGCCGACGGTGATGACGGTGGGCGCCACCACCAGCTCCGACGCGGAGAGCTCGTTCTCCAACTACGGCACCTGCGTGGACATCCTGGCGCCCGGCTCCAGCGTGACCAGCGCCAACTACACCAGCGCCTCCGGCAGCTCGGTCAAGAGCGGCACGTCGATGGCCAGCCCGCACGTGGCCGGCGTGGGCGCGCTGTACCTGGCGCTGAACCCGCTGGCCACGCCCGCGCAGGTGACCAGCGCGCTCAAGGCCAACGGGACGAGCAACACCATCACGCTGCACAGCCGCAGCCGCACCTACGGCACGCCCAACCTGTTCCTGTTCACGAACTACTGATCCGGCCCGCCGGGTCTGCCCCGGAGGCGCGGCGGGTGCCGCGCCTCCACGTTCCATCCACCGCATGGAGGACGTCTTGACCAACCGCACTGTGAAGCCCCTGGCGCTCGCCGCGATCGCGGCGCTCGCCGCCTGCTCCGACGGCGGACCCACCACCACGGCGCGCGCGCCGGAAGTCGCGCCGGTCCTCTCGGCCGCGCCCGGCAAGGGCATCGAGGGCGAGTACATCGTGGTGCTGAACGACGGCGCCAACCCGCGCGCGGTGGCCGCCATCGCCGGGGCGCAGCCCAAGCACGTGTACGAGGCGGCGCTGGACGGCTTCTCCGCCACGCTGAACGCCGGGCAGCTCAACGCGCTGCAGAACCACCCGAGCGTGAAGTGGATCGAGCAGGACCAGATCGTGACGGTGAGCACCACGCAGACGGGCGCCACCTGGGGCCTGGACCGCATCGACCAGCGCGACCTGCCGCTCAACAGCACGTACAACTACACGCCGACGGGCGCGGGCGTGCGGGCGTACATCATCGACACGGGCATCAACACCGGCCACAGCAACTTCGGCGGCCGCGCCAGCATTGCCTGGGACGGCATCGGCGACGGCAACAACGACTGCAACGGCCACGGCACGCACGTGGCGGGCACGGTGGGCAGCACCACCTACGGCGTGGCCAAGGGCGTGACGCTGATCGGCGTGCGCGTGTTCGGCTGCGGCAACACGGGCAGCAACTCCACCATCGTGGCGGGCATCAACTGGGTGGCGGCCAACGCCGTCAAGCCGGCGGTGGCCAACATGTCGCTGGGCGGCCCGGCCAGCTCCACGACGGACGCGGCGGTCAACGGCCTGATCAACGCCGGCGTCATCGCCGTCGTGGCGGCGGGCAACGAGAACCAGAACGCCTGCAACGTGTCGCCGGCCCGCGTGGCGGGGGCCATCACCGTCGGCTCCACCACCTCGACGGACGCGCGCTCGTCGTTCTCCAACTACGGCAGCTGCGTGGACGTGTTCGCGCCGGGCTCGAACATCCTGAGCACCTGGATCGGCAGCACCAGCGCCACGAACACGATCAGCGGCACCTCCATGGCCAGCCCGCACGTGGCCGGCGTGGCCGCGCTGTACCTGCAGGGCAACACCTCAGCGACGCAGTCCGTTGTGTCGAGCGCCATCACCACCACGGCGACCGCCGGCAAGGTGACCAGCGCGGGCACCGGCTCGCCGAACCTGCTGCTGTACTCGCTGCTGAGCGGCGGCGGCGGCACCCCGCCTCCGCCGACCGGCACCACGTACACGGGCTCGCTGAGCGGCGCCGGCGACTACGACGTGCAGCCGAACGGCACCTACTACCAGAGCACGGTGTCGGGCACGCACAAGGGCATCCTGGACGGCCCCACGGGCACGGACTTCGACCTGTACCTGTACAAGTGGAACGGCTCGTCCTGGAGCATCGTGGCCCGCGCGGAGACCTCGTCGCCCGACGAGACCATCACCTACAGCGGCACCAGCGGCTACTACTACTGGGAGATCTACTCCTACAGCGGCAGCGGCTCGTACTCGTTCAACCTGACCAAGCCGTGAGCTGACCCGCTCCCGGCAGGACAGGACCTGGAGCCGCCCGGCGCATCCCCGCGCCGGGCGGCTCTGATCGCGTCGTGGACTCGCGCGGAGACGCAGAGGACGCGGAGAACTGCGGGAGACCCTCCGCGCCCTCCGCGTCTCCGCGTGAGGCTGGAGGCCGGGAAGGATGCTTCGTGGTTCGCTCCTAAACAGACGTTGCATGGAGTCCACTGCACCAATCTGGTGTGCGGTGCACCAGATCGCGCCAGCAACAGAAGATTAGCATACACGCCCAACTCGTTGTGGGCGAATCTCTTGTCATTCCGCCGCGATCTGGCGCGGAGGGTGCATCCGAAACGGCCCGCTTCCATCACGAGCCGTCCACGGCACGCGCCGGATTCGGAAACCCTCCGCCCGCCACTTTGTGACGGACGACGCCCACCCGTCA
>DASTLD010000250.1:0-8181 GCA_035715345.1 Longimicrobium sp. | reverse complement strand
CCCGTCACGTCGCGGTCCTCCAGCCCCACCAGCGCGGCGGGCACCTCCAGCCGCACCCAGCGCCCGCCCTCCGGCAGCGGGCCCATGCGCATGCGGCTGACGGTGCCGTCGACGCCCCAGTTGACCAGGTTCTCGCCCCAGTAGGCGCGGTGCTCCCAGCCGTCGCCCTCCGCGTGGAACTGCAGCATGAGGGTGCGCGGGCGATGGTTGGCCTCGCCCTCCGCGGGCGCCGGGTCCAGGTAGACCCAGGCGAAGAGCACGTCGCCGGCGTTGACGCGGAAGGGGCCGGCGTTCCAGAAGAAGTGCTGGTGCAGCCCCGGCGCCTCGCGCTCCTCGTGCGCCAGCCTGCCGAAGGCGGGCGCCGGCTCCACCACCTCGTCGGCGTCCAGCCGCTCCGGGTCCTGCTCCGGCGCGGGGAACGGCGGGCGCTGGCCGGTGACCGCCTCCACCACCGCCTCCGCGCGGCGGCGCACGTCCTCGCGGCGCAGCACCACCTCCGTGCGCTTGACCGTCAGCTCGGCGATCTCCTGCTCGAACTGCGGGTCCGGCACGTCCTCCTGCAGCAGGCGCGGGTCGTACAGCTCCTGCGGCACGGGCACCAGCAGGCGCACGCGGTCCGGCGTGTCGAAGCGGAACGGGGCCAGCGGGGCGCTGGCCTCGATGGCCGCGTCCAGCTGCTCCATGGGCACCGGCACCGCCTCCACCCGGTAGTCGGAGGGAAAGGCGTGCACCCGCCACTGCTCCGTGTCCACCGCGGCGCGGGGCAGCAGCCCGGCGGGGGGCATGAAGGCGAAGCTGCGGAAGGTCTCGTTGGCCTCCGGCCGGCTCCAGTCCACCTCCGCCACCTGCTCCGCGAACTGCTTGAGCCGCGCCTGCCAGAGCAGCGGGTCGCCGGCGCCGTGCAGCAGCGGGGTGCGGCGGTGCGGGCGGCCGCCGTCGCGCACCACCGCGAAGCCGTCCACCCACTCCGGGGTGCCGTCCGCGCGGAAGCCCACCAGGCCCAGCGGGACGCCGACCTCCTCCCAGGGCAGGTGCTCGCCGGGGCCCAGCGCCGCCTCCGCGCCGAAGACCTCGTAGGCCAGGCGGTTGCGGAAGGTGGCCTCCGGCGCGCGCGGCACCCGGTCCAGCCAGGGGAAGGCGTAGAGCAGCACTTGCACGCCGTCCGCGAGCTGCCAGTCCGCGAAGGCGTCGTCGTCCGGGTCCTGCTCGCAGGGGTCCTGCGTGTTGAAGCGGCCGGTCAGCTCCGCGGTCACGGGGCGGAGGACGAGGACGGCCACGCGCGGGCGCTCCTTCTGGCCGCGCTCGCCCATCGTCTCCTCGCGCAGCTCCATGGCCACGTCCGGGCGCCGCAGCGGGTCGCCCAGCGCCTCGAGCTGGGCCAGCGGCAGCGTCATCGCCTGCTCCAGGACGACGAGGTCCGGCAGCAGCGGCTTGAAGACGCCGTGGCGCCACAGCTCCAGCTTCTTTCCGCCCTCGCCCTCCAGCGCCTCCGCGGCGGAGGGAAGGTCGGGCAGCGCGGGCCCGGACGGCGCGTCCATCGGCTCGCCCTTGCCCGCCCCCTTGGGCCCGCCCGTGCGCGCGGCAAAGCTGGCCGCGACGCCGCGGCGCAGCGGGTCGCCCGGGGCGGCGGCCTCCTTGCGCGCGTTCTCCCGGGCCAGCGCGGGGTCTTCCAGCTCGTCCTGCGTGGGCCGCCGCATGCGGGGCACGCCCGCCTCCTCCGCGCCCTTCTCCAGCGCCTCCTTCTGCGGGCCGGACAGGGTCTGCACCGGCGGCAGCTTGGCCCCCGGCTGGCGCTGGGCAATGACCGGCGGCGTCAGCCCGCCGGACGGCGGCAGCCGCAGCGGCGACGCCCCCGGCCGCCGGGCGTCGCGCGGCGCGGGGGTGATGACCTGCAGCCGCTCCACGGGCACGCGCAGGTGCTGCGGCAGCGACACGTCCTCGCCGCGCACGGTCAGGCCGTAGCCCGGCGCCACCTGCAGGTACCAGCGGACAACGGTCTGCTGCGACCCCTCTTCCACCGGCTCCTCGGCGCGCTCGACGGCCACCTCCAGCCCGTGCACCACGCCGTGGCTCCAGGCGCGGCCGGCCATGGCCAGCCGCCCGGCGCGCGCGTCCTGCTCGAGCTGCAGCGCGCTCTCGCCCAGGTGGCGGCCCGTGTACAGGTTGAGCCGGCGCTGCCACCCGGCGGTCTCCACGGTGGGGGTCAGGCCCGGGTGGGCCGCCACCACCTGCTCGCCGGTGACCGGCGCCTCGATGGGCCGTACGTTCATGGCTCCAGGCCTCCGCGGCTGCGCTTGAGGTCAGCCACGCGCCGCGCGTTGCTGATGGTCGTGTCCGCGTCGACGTCGATCTCCTTGGCCACGTTGCGCGTGGTGGGCGTCGTCCGGGTGGTCGGCGTGGCCGGGGTCTTGGGCGTCTCCACGGCGGGCGTGGCGGGCGCCTTGGGCGTCTCGACCACCTTGGGCGCGTCCGCCACCGGCTGGGCGCGGCCGATGGAGATCTCGCCCGGGTCCACGCGCAGCTCCTCGGCGGCGGCGCGCTTGATGGGCGTCTCCGTCTCGCGGCCGGTCTTGTCGGCAACGCGGCGCCGGCGCTCCTCGGCCAGCTCGCGCTCCGCGGCCTCGCGGTCCGCCTTCTCCTGCGCGGCGCGCTCCCGGGCCTCGCGCTCGGCCCTGGCCTTCGCCTCCGCATCGGCCTTGACCTTGGCTTCCGCGTCGGCCTTCGCCTTGGCCTCGGCATCCGCCTTGGCCTTGGCCTCCGCATCCGCCTTGGCCTTGGCATCGGCATCCGCCTTCGCCTTGGCATCGGCCTTGGCCTTGGCATCGGCGTCCGCCCTGGCCTTGGCCTCCGCGTCGGCCTTCGCCTTGGCCTCCGCATCGGCCTTGGCCCTGGCCTCCGCGTCGGCCCTCGCCTTCGCCTTCGCCTCCGCGTCCGCGTCCATCCTGGACCTGGCGTCGCGGTCGGCCTTCTCCTTGGCCTCGCGCTCGGCGCGCTCCTTCGCCTCCTTCTCCGCCCTGGCCTTCGCCTCGGCGGCCGTGCCGGCGGCGCGCTCGCGGGCCTCCACGTCCGCCAGGCGCTCGCGCAGCTCCGCCTCGCGCGCCTCCAGGTCGCGGCGCTGGCGCTCCAGCTCCGCGGTGGCGGCGGGCAGCAGCGCCTGCGCGACCTTCTGCTCGCCCTCCAGGTCCGCGCGCTGCGCCAGCGTCCTGCGGCGCACGTACCACAGCATGCCGCCGCGGCGCAGGAGCTGGGTCCAGACGGCGTTCTCGCCCTCCTGCGGGTCCGGCAGGGGGATGAAGTTGCCCGGCAGCCGCAGCCCGCGCAGGTGCTCCAGCGGGGTGCGTTTGGCCAGCATGCCCGGCGCCGCGGGCTTGAGCGAGCGCGTGAGCGACGACACGCTGGTGCTGATGGTGCGCAGGTCGTTGCGCGGCACGGGCACCAGGATCACCACGCTGGTGGAGTCCAGCTCCTCCGCCGAGCGGTTCAGGTCGATGGGCGGCAGGCTCAGGCTCTCCTCCACCAGCGCCGGCACCTCGTCCTCGGGGATGATGGAGAGGTCGACGTCGACGGTGGGGGGAAAGAAGCGCTGGGTGAACTCGTCCGGCTGCACGGCGGCCGCGGGCAGGCGCCCGGCCGGGGGCAGCGCCTGGAAGTAGTCGCTGGCCGCGAAGGCGTATCCCAGGCTGCTGCGCAGGGCCAGCACCTCGCGCAGGTGCGCCTCGTACTGCAGCAGGTGCGCTTCGCGCAGCCCGCGCGGGGCGAAGCCCAGGCCCACCACGTCCGCCTGCAGGCTGCCCACCTCGCGGCGCACCACGAAGACGTCCAGCCACTCGATGGCGCCGCCGTTGAGCGCGATGATGGCCAGCGGCAGCGCGCCGGCGGCGCTTCCCTTGCCCGACCCCCCGACGAACACCTCGTGCGCCACGCGGGCGCGGCGGACCCAGGAGCTGACGTTGGGCCCCTCGTCCGGGTAGGGGATCAGCGTGGCCACGGCGCCCTCCACGATCTCGCCGTCCTGCACCGTGCGCGGGCCGGTGAGCGTGGTGGGGTAGCTGGCCACCGGGTTGGCGCTGAACTCCACCGGCCGCAGCGCCAGGACGAAGAGCCCGGTGCGGTTGCGCGGGGGATCGTGGGGAATCTCCATCAGCCCGAACGCGGCGTTCAGGCGCTGGATCTCGGGGATCTCGGTCAGGTCCACGGTGAAGTGGTCGCTGACCACCACCAGCTCGCCCGCGGGGGTCACGCCGTGCCCGGGCTGGATGACCAGCGAGTTGGGCGTGGTGCCGCGCGTCACGAAGAGCCCCTCCACCACGCCCCAGCCGCCCGCGCGGCCCAGGTCCGCCTGGCGGGTCAGGAAGTACTGCTGCTCGCGCACCAGGTCGCGCGCGGCCAGGAAGCGGCCGTCGAAGTACAGCGGCCGCCGCCGGCGGTGGTCCACGATCAGGCTGGCCTGCAGGTCGCGGATCTGGTCGGCCTTGAGCCGCTCGCGCGCCGGGCCCTGTGCGGGGCTGAACGAAGTGGTGCTCATGACTCCTGCGTGGGCTCGGAGGGTTTCTCGGGCTGCGGCGCGCCCGGCGCCGGGACTTCGCGCAGGCGCCTGGGGGCCTTCAGCGCCGGCGGCGCCGCGGCGGGGGCCGTGCTCGCCAGGCGGGCCAGCGCGGGCGCGGGATAGGCCCAGGGGCGCGCGTGGTTGTCCACCCGCACCGTTACCGCCGTGTCGCGCGCGCCGCTCTCCAGCACGGGGATGAAGAGGCGCGCCAGCAGCACGGCCGTGGGGTCCGCGGCGCTGGGGTAGTGCGCGGGCCGCGCGGGGTCGTGGCGGCCGCCGCCCTCCCACATGCTCGCGTCGGTGGGGTAGCCGCCGTCCAGCACGCGCTCCTGCACCGCGCGCGGGTCCGCCTCCACCGCGGCCCAGGGGTCGGGCGGCAGCTCCGGGAAGGGCTGGGCGTACAGCTTCAGCTCGTAGCCGTCGCGCACGCGGCTGGGCTGCACGGCGTCCAGCGCGTCGTACGGCCCGGTGGCGAACGCGGGCGTCTTGCCGCGCTCGCAGGCGTGGAAGCGCAGGTACAGGTCCGCCAGCAGGTACTGCCCGCGCCAGCGGCCCCAGCGCTCGGCGTCGACCGGCGGCCCCGCGGCGTGGTGCGGGCTGCCCGCGTCGGCGGACCAGTAGAGCGCGTTGGAGCGGTCCGCGGCGGACAGGTTCTCCATCCACCGCTCCAGCCGCAGGCAGGCGCTGGCGGGCACCTCCACCAGCCGCCCCAGGCGGTCGATGGCGGCGCCGGGCAGCACCCGCACGCGCTCGTACGGCTGCTCCGGCGGGGCAAAGGTCCCCGCCTGCGGGTCCTTCTTCTCCGGCGTCACCGTCTCCACCCGCACCCGCAGGCCGGCCACGGTGCCGGGGCCGTGCAGCAGCAGCAGCGCGCGCGCCAGGCGCCCGCGGTGGTAGAGCTGCTCCGCCAGGAAGTCCCCGCTGTCCAGCATGGCGCCGGTGGCGTAGTGCAGCCGGTCCGGGCGCAGCTCGCGGTCCACCAGCGGGTCGCGGGTCGGGGTCTGGGGGCTCTGGGTCGTGGGTGCGTTCATGGCGGCGCGCGCGGTCAGGGGAGCCGGATGGCCGACGCCCGGAGCGTGGACGTGGGAAAGCGGATGCCGACGGTGGGCGTGGCCGTGACCCGGGGCGTGGGGCTGACCACCGCCGGCTGCGGCTGCACCGTGAGCACCTGCGGCTGGAGGGGCACCGTGGTCTGCGGCTGCGGGGCCATGGCAAAGACCGTCACCACGCGCTCCACGGGCGCGCTCTCGTTGCCGGAGTCGTCCTCCACCACGAGCTGGAAGCGGTGCGTGCCGGGGGGCAGCGCGTCCACCAGGAAGTCGGGCGTGCCGGTGACCACCGTCTGGCCGGGGTTGAGCGCGGGCATGGCGTCAGCCCACCAGGCGCGTCCACTTGTAGCGGACGATCTGCCCGCCGATGTCGGTGCTGGCCGTGCCGTCCAGGCGGATGGGCTGGCCCGCGGCCACCTTCTCCGGCACCTGCAGCACCGCGGTGGGTCGCGCGTTGTCGATGACGTACACCTCCTTGGTGTCCGCCACGGACTCGTTGCCCGCGTCGTCCACCACGACGAGCTGGAACACCATGCGCCCCGGCTTGAGCGGCCGCTGGGCGCTGGCCTCCACCAGCAGCACGGGTTCCTTGGTCTCGAGGGTCTGGCCGGGCAGCAGCTCGGGCATGGTGCGTCTCCGGGTAAAGGATGGCGTCCGGGTTCGGGGCGGCCGGGGGGCCTACTCCGGCCGGCGGGTCCAGCGGTACTGCGTCAGGTCGTGGCCGGGCGCGGCGCGGCTGCCGCCGCCGTCCAGCGGCACGGGGCCGTCGATGCCCACCGTCTCCGGGCCGGACAGGCGGGCCACGGGGGGCGCGTACGCCGCGCCGCCGCCGGTCCGCCGGTCCAGCGACACCGGCTCCAGCACGAAGTCCGCGCCCACGCGGCTGCGGTCCACGGACACGTGGCGGCGGGCCCGCTTGCGGCCCAGGTAGGTGTCCACCCCCACCAGCGAGGCGGCGCCCACGACGAGCGGCGACGGGGCGGTGACCACGCGCCACTCCACGTGCGCCGGCGCCTCGCGCTGCACGATGCGGCGGATGAGCCCCAGGTCCTGCGGCTCCACCTCCTGGTGCACCAGCACGGTCATGCGGTGCGCAAGGCGCTCGAAGAAGGCGGCGACCTGCGCCTGCTCCCAGGCGTTCAGCGGCAGGTCCGCGTCGAAGAGCGCCAGGAACGCCTTCGACCGCTCGTCGCCCAGGAACAGCGTGTCGCCCACGTAGCTGTTGCCGCTGCGGGCCAGGCCGCACAGAAGGGGGTCGTCCTCGTCCTCCAGGTCCGCGCCCAGGATGGTGGCGAAGGTGCGGCGCAGCCTGAAGTCCTCCACCAGCACGATCTCGCCGCCGCTGACGCCCCCGCCGGTGGCCAGCTCGAGCGCGAGGGCAATGCCCCGCGGCGTGCCGCGCAGGCGGGCCAGCTCCGGCGCGGCGGCCAGCAGGTCGCGGCGGCGCGCCTCGGGCAGCGCCGGGTCCAGCGACACGCCGATCCACCCCGCCAGCCATTCGAGCGATTCCGCCGGCACCGTGCGCGGGTCGGTCAGCAGGTGCGCGTGGGCGATGCGGTCCTCGATGCCGGTGAGGATGCCCTCGAAGTTGCCCAGGAAGCGCTCCAGGAAGTCCGCGGGCGTGCTGCGGGCCGGCAGGTCCGCCTCCGCGCCGAAGACGGACTCGCGGTACAGCTCCGGCAGGTAGCGGTCGCGGTAGCTGAAGCGCGGGCCGTAGGCGCGCACGGCGGCCAGCTCCGGGCTGGCCAGGCCGTCGCCGCGCAGCTCGGCGCGCACGTGCAGGTAGCGCCCGCGCAGCGCACGCACGCGGCGGCCGGCGCGCTGCACCAGCGCCGTCCACAGCCCCGCGCGGTCCTTCGCCGGCTCCGCCTGCAGCACGCCGGGGTGATAGGGCAGCTCGCTGCGCTGCGGCACCCAGGCGCCGCGCGGCACCTCGCGGTCGGCGGCCGCCGCGGAGCCGCCGAAGCGGTGCTCGAACCAGGCGGCCTCGTCCCTGGGCGTGGCGTGCGTCTCCGACGCGGCCAGGTACAGGGAGATGGAGCAGCGCGGGGGAATGCAGGCCTCCAGGTACAGGCGGTGCCAGGTGGCGCCGGCCACCCCCGCGTCCAGCACCTGCGCGCTCCACGCCCGCCCCTGCTGCGCGAACGACGGCAGCGACAGCGCGTGCAGCGGGCTGCTGCCCGGCAGCGTGGGGTAGTGCGGCACCGCGCCGGGGCCGTGCTGGAAGGGGCCGCCGTCGTGGCCCTGCAGGGGATACACGTCGCCCGCCTGCGCGGCGGTGCGCGCCTGGCCGGTGCGCTTGGCCAGGTCCTCCGCCTCCGGCAGGTCGTAGGCGGCCGCCTGCTTCTCGTCCACCAGCAGCACGGCCACGCGGCCCTCCGACACCCACGCCAGCGAGTAAGGCACCCAGGCGCCCTCCAGCACGACCGGGTCGCTCATGGCCCCGTCGTCCTGGAGCACGCGCACCGTGCCCTGCCCGTCCTCGCGCCAGGCCAGCACCGCCACGCGCCCCGCGGGGCTGGTGGCGACCGCCGCCGCGCGCTCGCCGGCCCAGGCCGCGTCCGGCAGCACGCGCAGCCGCGGCGG
>DASTLD010000249.1:0-5810 GCA_035715345.1 Longimicrobium sp. | reverse complement strand
GCCAGATTTCAAGGTAGCTCTTCCGCGGGTGGTAGTGGTGCCCGCTGGATGCGCCGCGGATGTACATGGTCCCGTGCACCCGCACGCGGATCTTCTCGCTTCCGCGCCGCAACGGCCGGTGGTGCAGGACGAGGATCAGATCCGCGGCACGCTCCGCCACCGCGGCGATCTCCGGCAGCGCACCATCGACTCCACCGCACAGGCCGGCATACAGGTGCATCTCCGTGGGCGCTTCCACCGCCACGGCCACCCAGCGATGCTTGCCCGAGAGCGCGAAATCCGGATCGCAGAACGGCTGGTCGTCGTGCGTCACCAATCGATTGTCGCACGCGAACGCCGCCCATGCATCCGTCCGCTCGCTGCCAACGCCGGTCCAGCTCTCCAGGAGGGCACGGACGTCCTCGATCTCCCCGCTCGGTGTCAGCCGCAGGGTGATCAGCGCGTACGGCGCGATCGGGACCGGAGGGCTGGAGTGCCGCTGGATCGTCGGGGGAAGGCCCATGATGCCCGCCACTGATCGCCCAAAACGAACTCTGTGGACGCGAATGAATAAACCTAGCCGACCATTCGGGCAACAGCGTTCGCGGGCTCAGCCCTGCGACTGCTTGACGAGCAGGTCGTAGGTGGCGCGCTGGGCGGGGGAGAGCCTGGGGGGAAGGCCCAGCGGAAGCGCGGCGCGGGCGGGCTGCTCCGGCAGGTGCAGCACCAGAGCGTCGGGCGGCACGGGGCGGGCGTAGTCGGCGGCGACGCCGCTCGCGTCGATCTGCACGGTGCGGCCGGGCAGCGACAGCGACGCCAGCACGCGCCCGTACTCCAGCCACTCGCCCAGCGGGTCGGAGCCCTCCGCGGCGACGGCGGGGATCAGGCGCTCCTCGTAGTACTCCAGCGCGCGGTCGTACGCCTGGCGGTCACCGGCGCGCAGGGCGCGGAGCTGCTCGCGGTAGAACTCGCGCGGGTCGCGGGCGCCGCTCGCCTGCAGGGCGGCCTGGAAGCGCTCGTCGGCGCGCGCGCGGAGGTCGGGGTCGGCCATGGGTGCGATTGTACCGCCGCCCGGCGCGCGCCGCTACCGCCGCGGCCGGTCCGCCAGGCGCACCACGAAGCGCAGCCCGGACCACACGGCGTCGATGGCGCACACCTTGGTGTCGACCAGCCCGGCGGCCAGCCCGATCCCGCGCACCACGTTCTCGTCCAGGTCCGTCGCCACGCGCGACGCCTTCTTGGGCCACGCGATCCACAGCATCCCCGCCGGCGCCAGCCGCGCCGCCAGCACGCCGAACCGGGCTCGCAGCTCCTCCGCCGACGAGGTGAAGAAGACGACCAGGTCGAGCGGCCCGTCCGCATCGGCTACCGTCACTTCATCGGGCAGCTCACCGAGCGCCGCGCGGACCCCCTCTGGCTCACCGACGAACGCGACGCGGTGGCCGGGCTTGATGCCCAGCTTGCGCGGCAGCGGCGTGCCCGAGTACCCAGCGGGTGCAGCGTCCATTCGTCAGCGTAGGGAAGACCGAGTTTACAGGTGCACCCAATCTGTCATCCTGAGGAAGCCCCGCGCGAGACTCGGCGGCACGCCGGACTTCGTGGGCGACCGAAGGATCTTCTCCGCGCGTCGCGGGGGTCGCGACGCGCTAGGACGCACGCGTGCATCTTGCGCGGCCGGCGAGGCCGTGCGCGGGGCAGGCAAGATCCTTCGGTCGGCGCACCGGGGTTCGTGTACGCGAAAGTTCCGTGCGTCGGCTTCCTCAGGATGACAACGCGAGCGCAGCGATCACATCGCCGGAAGCGCATCGCCCCCGCCGCGAAGATGCGGCGGGGGCGAAGGGGCGGTGGGCAGGCGGGTCAGACCACGTAGTTGTTGAGCGTGGTCATCACCCACTCGTCGGAGTAGTAGCCGTAGTGGCTCTCCATCGTCCGCGCCTTGAGGTCCATGATGGACACGGCGCCGCCGATCTGCACCTGGTCCAGCGGCAGGTTCTTGGGGTTGGAGTAGGTGGGGAACTCGCCCTGCGGCGCCAGGTAGTCCGCCGCCGCCTTGGCCTCGTCGTAGGTCAGGAACGCCGAGCCCGTGACCTCCTTGTTGGCCTGCAGCCGGTCCCACACGAACCTGGACAGCTCGTCGTAGCGCCACTGCACGTCGTCCCAGTCGCGCTGCGCCATGCGGTCCGCCGGCGCCGCCATGGTGGTGAGCTGCATCTCCGGGATGATGAAGCGGTTGGTGGCCACCAGCATCCCCTCCTGGCCGGAGCGCCGCTCGGGCGAGATCCACAGCCCCATGGGACAGTTGCGGTCCGTCCAGGTGGCGTCCAGGAACGCGTCCGGCCCCATGTCCGCCTCGTTGTACGTGTACGTGTAGGTGGGCGCCGCGTCGTAGTCGAACGCGCCCGGGTTCGCCTTGAAGGCCGCGAACATCCCCGGGTTCACCGTGGGCCAGGTGGTTTCGGGGTACTGGTACGTGGTCCAGCGCGCCATCAGCCCGTTCTGCACCTCGGTCGACGGGTTCTGCACCCATTCCGCGGCGGGAGCCAGGGGGCCGCCCTGCCCGGTCAGGCTGGCGGGCGGGTACGACATGAAGGGGATGGTCTCCTGCGACATGCCCGCCTCCACGATGCACGACGTGTCTGTGCCGCCGTCGGAGAGCACGTGGATCCACGACACGCCGCGCTGCGCCTGCACCATCAGGTTCAGCGCCGCCTGCGCCGTGCCGCCGTTCTGGATGGCGTGGCGGGCCAGCAGCAGGCCGTTGAAGCCCGGGCGCTTGGAGTTGCACAGCGCGGAAGGCGCCATGTTGACGCTGCACGCCACGCCGTCGTTGTTCATGGCCGTGATGCTCCCCATCCACCCCGGCGCGGCCAGGCTGACCATGGGATAGCCGTCCAGCGGGCGGTAGATGATGGGCGCGGCGGTGTTCTGGAACACGTCCGCCGTGGTGAACATGAAGTCGCGGCCGAAGTAGTGGAACGGCGTGCCGTCGGGCTTCTGCCCCTGCGACGTGTATCCCGTGCACATGAACGGGATCCGGAAGTGCTCCGGCTTCAGCGGCACCGCGTACGGCTTGAAGACCGGCAGCTCCAGCGTGTAGATGAAGGCCAGCGCCGCGTCGATGCCCACGTTGAGCGTCCACAGCCGGTCGCGCGTGACCTTGGTGTGCGGGTTGGCGGCCAGGCAGCCCTCGTAGATGCCCTCCAGCTCCTGCTGGTACGCCTCGGGAACGTCGGGGATGCAGCGCTGCGCGCCCAGGTACGCCACGTCGGCGATGATGGCGCCGATGATGTGCTGCAGCCACGGATCGAGCTGCACGCCCGCGAAGGAGAGCACCACGTTGTCCAGGAACGTGGTGGTCATCTGCGACACCGTGGGCTCCGCGATGCGGCCGATCAGGTAGCCCAGGTCGAAGGGCGTGCCCTCCACGTAGTAGGCCTTCTTGTAGACGCCGGTGGTGCCGATGGTGGCCGTGTTGTGCGTGGCCACCATGCCGATCCGGTCGCCGCTCAGCACCACGTCCGTCTGCGGGTTGACGGTGAAGTTGTCCGTGGCGAACGCCGCGATCAGCGCGTCGATGCGCTGCTGGGTGCCCGGCGGCGGCTGGATGGACGCGAGGGCTACGGCGGGGACGGTCAGGGACGGTGCGGGTGTGCTCATGGTGTCTCCGTGCGCATTGTGGGAGGCGAGATGCGGTACCGCGGTGGGGAATTGGACAGGGAGAGGAAGATAACGACCGGCGGAAAGAAAGGGTGAACTTTTTTCACCCGCGGCGCGCGGCGGAGCGGAAATCGCGGCACGCCAAACGTTTGCCTTCCCCGGGGGGAATGGAACTTGTAACGTGCACGCCCCCCTCTCGTCCCCCGTCTCCCGGAGCAGCCCCATGCCCGTCCTGAGCGCGCACCCGTCGCCCCCCGCGGGCGGCAGCAACCGCAGCTTCGAGCTGTCCTGGGAGCTGTTCGGCGAGCTGTGCCGGGCGCTGGCCGTGCGCGTGGCGCGCGACTACCGGCCGGACCTGGTCATCGGCCTGGCCACGGCGGGGGTCATGCCCGCCGCGACGGTGGCGGCCATGCTGCGGGTGGACTTCGAGGCCATGAAGGTCACGCGCCGCGAGGGGGGCGAGCTGGTGCGGCGCAACCCCATGGTGCTGTCGCCCACGCCGGTGGCGGCGCGGGGGCGGCGGGTGCTGATCGTGGACGAGATCACCACCAGCGGCGACACGCTGCGCCTGGCGCTGGCCGCCGTGCGCGAGGTGGGCCCGGCGGAGGTGCGCACCGCCACCAGCTTCGTGCGCCCCGGCGGCTACCGGCCGGACTTCCACGCGCTGGAGACGGAGGACCTGATCGTCTTTCCCTGGGACCGCCAGGTGATGGACGAGGGGGAGCTGGTGACGCACCCGTACTACGCGTGAGAGGGTACGAAGTACGAGGTACGTAGTACGAAGTGCGTGAGTGCGTGAACGGCCGCGGCCCTCCTCCGGATTCCGGGGGAGGGCCGTTCGCATCAACGCGGGCAGGCGCGCATTCGCGCGATGGAGACCGTCTCTATCCTCGGACGATACACACGTACGGAGGCGTCGATCCCCCCGCCCGTATCACACCCTGGGAACATTCCACATCAGTGGGGGAGCAACGTGAGGGCCGCGCACCACCACGCTGTCTCCCCGTTCCGCCGTTCGAGGCATTCCCCGTACGGCACTTTGATTCTTCCCATCATCGAGGAGTACCTCCATGCGAAATCTCCGCTGGCGGAGCGTCGTGCTCTGCACTGCCTTCGGGCTACTCGGAACGTTTTTGATCGGATGCGACGCCGCCACGGCGCCCGAGGTGGGGCTGCGCGCCACCGAGGACGCGTACCTGGAACCCTGCGACAATGACGGCGAGGCAGTCCCCTGCCCCCCCCAGCCCTGCTATCTCCAGAACGCACAGGCGACCTGCGCACCCATCGACACAGAGATGTGCGTGGACCCGGTGACCGGCGAGCCAGTCGCCTGCCCGCCGCCCGTGGAGCGGCTCGCGTTCGGCAGCGGCGGCGAGCTGGAATCGTATCTGGCCCCCCTCTACGATGCGACGGACGACCAGCTCCTCGCCGCCGAACGGCAGCGCGGGCTGACCCTGTCCCTCCGCGGCTACCTCGACAACGGCGAGGGGACGGAATCGGGCGCGGAGTACTGGTCGTTCACCGACGGCCCCACCGGCAGCGAGGCCGTCGCGCTGGAAAATGACGGCGTGGTCCGCGAGGACTTCGCGGTGAGCGACGCGTTCCTCTCGGTCCTGAACGCAAGGGGCGAGCTCCAGGTCGGCGACACCATCTACAAGGTGACCCGCGACAACGTCTACGCGGTCACTCCGGAGAACCTGGCGTATCTGAACGAGGTGGTGCCCACCCTTGGCTCGCCCGCGCCCGCCACGGCCGACCCTCGCCTGACGGTGCATCCGGTGGAAACCACCGATGTACAGGAAGAGGAGCCCGCACCCAACCAGACGGCCCCTGAGGACGCCCCGCCGTCCTCCCACGGCCCCATCCTGGCCATCCGGCGTGGCTTCTGTCACGTCGACTTCGGCAACCGGCGCATGCACGGCGTCTCGTACATCACCAGCATGGTCATCTATTCCGAGGCCGGCGTGAAGACGGAGTGGGAGCGCAGGAAGTGGTGGTGGGTCGGCTGGTCCAACACCTCGCAGGACGGCGCCCTGGCATACGACCAGGTGTCCAGCCTCAGAAGGGTCAACGGGACCCCCTTCCCGCAGAGCCCGCAGCACGGCAGCAACTGGGGAGAGCCCAAGATCCGCAAGGTGCTCGCGTCCGGATGGTTCAGGAGCATCCGCGGCTTG